>NZ_VTXF01000035.1:0-57518 GCF_013114585.1 Vibrio sp. 99K-1 | reverse complement strand
TTGGTCACTCAGTTCATTGAAATCAATGTGATTCCTAAGAATCAATTTTTGATATTCATCAACGAGTGCCCACACAGATTGATAGGTTTAAATTGTTAAAGAGCGCTAGCGTTTTGTGATTAACATCTCAGTCGCTAGGGGTGCGTACTATACTCGCACCGTTTTTAGAGTCAAGGGTTATTTTCAAACTCTTTTTCTCTACCGATTTCGCTGTGTGACTTTCGTCTCACTCCGTGTCGGTGAGGCGGCATTATAGAGAGATTGAGAAGGAGCACAAGAGCTTTTTCAAATAAAAGTTTTGTTCGCCTAAAAAGCCACCAGATCCGCATTTTTCGAATAAAAACTAAACATTTGAGACGTATCACAGCAATACATTGGAAAAATGAAAGGCATGAACGTAAGATTCATGTGTCTATTTTGTTAATGGTAGATGCGTCTATTTCGTTTATTAATATGTAGTATTCCGATATGAACTCAAAAAAATCGATGTTGTTAATTGTCGCACTGGCTGTATTAGGCGGCATTGTTTTCTCTCAGGTAGATATATCGCCTGCAATTACCTTTATCCTTGGTGTCTTGGCTTCCGCTTTTGTTGTTAACTTTTCAAGCACCGACTCAAAATCAGATTCAGAACCTAAAGCTTCAACAAAAACGCTTTATGTGGGTAACCTTCCATACAAGGCGAACGAATCGCATGTTCGTGAATTATTCTCAGAACATGGTGAAGTGTTTGCAGTACGCTTAATGAAAGACAAGCGAACTGGTAAAAGAAGAGGCTTCGGATTTGTTGTTATGGCAAGTAATGATGTGAATCATGCAATCTCTGCCCTTAACGACAAAGATTACATGCAACGAACTTTAAAAGTACGTGTTGCGAATGATCCTAAGCATCCTGAAGCGGACGAATCTGAACAGAACTAAACCCTAACTGCTTCAACATACTATTTAGTGCACTTTCTTTCTTGGGAAGTGCACTACAAAAAACCTCTCTTACTCCCCCTTCTTCATGACCATCTTCTAAACCCAACAAATCTTGGACTCGTTTCGCTATCGCTTTACCCGAATCCACCAATGCCACACTTTCGCCTAATACTTGCTGAATCTCAGACTTTATCAGTGGGAAATGGGTACAGCCTAAAACAGCAACATCAATGGTATTAATCATCGGCTGAAGGATTTGCTTGAGCTCTTCTAAGTTGATTGCCTCTCCTCTGAGCTTATCTTCGGCCATATCCACCAGCCTCGTCGAGCCAAGAAGTTCAACCCTCTTATTAATTGAGAAGTTTTTGATCAGTTCGTGCGTGTATTCACGGGTAATGGTCGCCGGAGTAGCAATCAGCCCCACCGCTTTGTTTGCTAGCAAAGAAGCCGGCTTGATTGCCGGAACAACACCGACAATAGGGATAAGATTATTGGCTCTGAGTGTAGGTAAGACAATCGTGCTCGCTGTATTACAAGCTATCACTACGATATCTATCGCGTGACTAGCCACAAAACTGGCGACTATGCTCTGAACTCTTCTAATCAGAACCTGCTGATTGAGCTCACCATATGGGTAAGCTTCATTATCGAATACATAGATATAGTTATGATTAGGCAATAGCTGACTTATCTCTTTATAGACAGATAGCCCACCCACCCCTGAATCAAAGACCAATATGTTTTTTTGTAGACTATCCGACACAACGATTACCTATATGTAGTTTCGCAGCAATAATACCCCTTCACTTAGTTTTCGCCAATCTTCACGCTATAGAATACAAGCTCGATAACGTTGATGTACAAAACGCTCACCTTGCTCTATCGCTTCTAGTTCTATATCAAGCTTTCCTTTAAAGCATGGTGCAGAGGTCACTAAGGTATGGAATTCTCCATCTTCACCACACGGATCCACATGGTTAGGTAATCCCTCTATTAGTTCATTGGTATATTTCAACCCACAGTAGCTAATATCTAGTGCGTTGCTGTCTACTGTGACTAGAAAGGTTTCGATTTCTCTGTCTATTATCTCTCGAGCTAACGCCTTACTGCTCTCTCCCATGAGAGGGAACACACATTCCCAGCCAGCAGGTTCAATATAGCTTCTTCGATAGTCGGCAATACCGTTACAAAACATGTCACCAAATGCCACGCTATCAATTGATAAGCCAGAATCTTTCAATGCAGAAACCATCGTACTTTGATAGACCTCATTACTTGGGAACACTTCCGGAAGCTCGATTGTGATAAGCGGCAAACCGATTAATTGCGCTTGCATGGCAACCACATCAATAGGAGTGACTTGGAAAGGAACTTCATCTCCAACATAGGTAGTATAGAGAGCAACAACTTCATACTCAGCACTCTCAAGCAAACGCTCTAGGGTTAAGGTGGAGTCTTTGCCTGATGACCAACTTATGACGACTTTCTTTTTCATTGATATACCCAATAATAAAAAACCGCCCGAGGGCGGTTTAGGTGTTAGTTAGAACTGGTAAGTAGCATTGACGTAATATGTACGCTCTGGCGATGGGTATCCACCAGCAGTTTCATACTCTTCGTCTGTTAAGTTATCTACTCGACCATTTAAGGTTAGGTTTTCATTCGCATAGTAGTTAACTGAAACATCGAACAAGCTATACGCGGCAAGATCTTCAGAGAAGTCAGGTCGCTCACCTACATATTGGTAACCTAGTGAAACATCAACCTCGTCGAAACTAGCCACTGCATTATACTTGTATATCTTCTTAGCTCGGCGTATTAGTTGCCCACCAGATTGATCTTCTGGGTCTTGAAAGTTAGCGCTCACTTGATGGTTAATAAAGCTAGTATCAAATCCAACGACCATTTCCACACCACGCAGTTGGCTTTCGCCATCGGTATTGTAGTACTTGCTTGTTGCGTAGTTGTAATCAATTAGGTCTTCGACGTTCGTGTCATAGCCAGTAATCGACCAGTCAATACCCTTGATTAAGCCACCAAAGGTCAGCTCAAATGAATCTGCCTTTTCAGCTTCTAACTGTGCATTCCCGTAGTAGCTATATAGTTGATACAAGTTAGGTGCTTTGAAGGATGTACCATAAGCTGCTTTTACAACAAGCCACTCAGCATAACGATAGCCTAACCCTGTATTGTAAGTAGTTTCTGTACCAAACTGCTCATTGTCATCAACACGAAGACTCAATTCTCCGAACACTTTATCCGCATCTGCGTTTAATGCAGCGAAGTACGCAACATTCGTTCTGTCGTATTCAGTATTCGAAGGCTTAACAATATAAGCCTCATCACGCCAATCTACACCGCCACTAAGAGTCATTGCCGAAGTCAGTTTGTATGAATTCACCCATTGAACATTTAGCTGTTCAAGCTCATCAGATGTTGCTGACGCTGAGTTCTTGCCTAAAGCCTGTTCGTAGTTCCAGTTATCTTGATTCTGATAGTTAACTAGGAAATCAGACTTAAGTTCACTGCCACTATATTTAACACCAGCAGCAAAGGTAGAGTTCTGAACTTCTGCCTCTTTGTAAGAGTGGACAGGAGCTCCCGTTATATAGTCAACATACGAACCATCATATTGAGAGATAGTCTCAAACATGCGGAAGTTAGCAAAACCACTCCATTGCTGATCAAAGTTATGAACATAGCCAATAAGTGCATTGCGCGATTCAAAACCATGTCGGTCACCATCATTTATTCCCGACATAGGATGAACGTTGTATCCCTCATCGGAGTCATAGCCAACAGATACGTTTAAGTGACCATTTTCACCAACCTTAGTACCACTAACAAAGCTCAACTCTTCATAATCTAAGCTTCCGAGACCAGCACTTACTGCCGTTTTTTCATTGTCGGAATTTGCAACGGTAATAATGTTGATAACGCCACCGATAGCTTCAGAACCATACATAGCAGCACGGGCACCTCGAACGTATTCCACTCGATCGACAAATGTAATTGGTAATTGGCTAAAATCGACACCACCTTTTGCTGCTCGCGCAAAACGAATACCATCAATTAGAACAAGTACTTGATCAGAGTTAGCACCACGAACAAAGATCGAAGCTTGCTGACCTCGACCTCCATTTTGTGAAACCTGAATACCCGTCAATCGTCTAAACACATCTGTTAGAGACTTAGCTTGGATTCGATCGATATCTTGGCGTGTTACTACTTCAACTTGAGCGACAACACTTTCCGTGCTCTGCTCAAAACGGTTAGCCGTAACCACCATGGTTTCATCAGCAGATGCTTGTTGGGCGTGTAAATTGGAGATAGGTGAAAGCAGCGATGCTACAGCAACCGCTAAAAGGGATTTGTTCATGTTGTGATCCTAAATCGCGTAAATTCCTACCAAACCACATGTTATGGTTTAGCCGCTGGCAGGTATTCGGACTCAAGAGCACAACCTTATGGTTACCTGATATTCGACTTCCCACAAAAAGCTATTTGCAGTGTCTTATGAATACTCGTTCTCTTTTACCGCTGCGCGTCAGTTCTGGATTCACACCAGATTCCCTCTTCAGCCATCTATACATCTAAATGGCACCAGCTTGCCGAAGATAGTATTGACCTCTGAATCATTTGTCTAGTCTAAGATAGTTATAAGCTATAGTTTTCATGGCCTATTTACACTGATTGGCTCTCAACACTGGACAAGCGCCTGTGATTGAATAAAATCTGCGCTCTTGATTTAAAAGCACGACAGCAAAAGGCATAACAATGGCGAATTTAGATGTAAACCCGCAACGCTACCAAGAACAACTGGCAGAAAAGACTGAGCGTCTGACTGAAATGTTCTCAGAATATAATGTGCCTGAGCTGGAAGTGTACGAATCTCCAGAACAACACTACCGCATGCGTGCTGAGTTCCGCGTGTGGCATGAAGGTGACGATATGTATTACGTCATGTTCAATCAAGAAACTAAAGAAAAATACCGTGTAGACCAGTTCCCTGCTGCTAGCCGTCTTATCAATGACTTAATGCCTTTGTTAGTTGATGCAATGAAGGACAACCACTCTCTACGCCACAAGCTATTCCAAGTAGACTTCTTATCTACGCTTAGCGGTGAGATTTTGGTGTCTCTGCTTTACCACCGTCAACTAGGGGAGCAATGGATTCAAGATGCTAAAGCGCTAAAACAACAATTGAACGATGAAGGTTTCAACCTAAACCTGATTGGTCGTGCACGTAAGATGAAGATCGTATTAGACCGTGATTACGTTATTGAAAAGCTAGACGTAAATGGCGATAGCTACATCTACCAACAAGTAGAAAACAGCTTTACTCAACCAAACGGTAAAGTTGCTGAGAAAATGTTGGAGTGGGCCGTTGACTGTACTCAAGACAGTAAAGGCGATCTACTAGAGCTTTACTGTGGAAACGGTAACTTCTCATTAGCACTGGCACAAAACTTCGAGCGTGTATTAGCGACTGAGCTAGCGAAACCATCGGTTGAATCAGCGCAATACAACATTGCAGCCAATAAGATTGATAACGTTCAGATCATCCGTATGTCTGCGGAAGACTTTACGGTAGCGATGGAAGGCAAACGTGAGTTCCGCCGTCTGCAACAAGCAAACATCGATTTGAAGAGCTACAACTGCAACACTATTTTTGTTGATCCACCACGTTCAGGTATGGATGTAGATACTTGTAAGATGGTTCAAGGCTACGAGCGCATCATGTACATCTCTTGTAACCCTGAAACATTGAAAGAGAACCTAGATATCTTAAGCGAAACACACGATATTACTCGTTTTGCTCTATTCGACCAGTTCCCTTACACACACCACATGGAAGCTGGCGTATTCCTAGAGCGTAAAGCGTAATACTCGCTTTCCTAATCTAGGTAAAAGCCAAACTGTAGACACAAAAAAACGAGCCAATCGGCTCGTTTTTTTGTTTATAGGTTGGATTAAGCTGTCTTACCGATAAAGCCTAACTTCTTACCTACCCAAGCGAGCAGTAGCATTGCAACGATAATCGCGAAGAAGTTTGAACCCGCATCTGGGTGTTGTGCTTTGACAAACGCAGAGTGACCAAATGCGCCCACGAAGAAACACGCTAAACCAACTAGCGGGATATCTTCCGATACTGGGTTAGTGAGGTACTCTTGGTACAGTGCTTGTACAGCTAAAACTAAAGCAATCAGTGGGAAGATTGAGAAGCCCACTTCGCTCATTGTTACCCAAGATAAAAGTGCATCGCCACACACACCAGCAATCAGAGCCAGTACCAGTGTTTTTCTTTCTGAGCCACGGTTTACAGTATTATTTTCATTCGACATTATTCTATCCCGCCTTTTAATCGGTTACGTTCACGTTCTTTACGATACCAAAAAGCCCCTTTGGCCATCATTCGCAATTGCATGATCAAGCGCTCAGCCAGTTCGTCTCGCTGACGTCGATCTAAATCTAATGCTTCTGCCCCTGAGTTAAAGACCAATATGACCGAAGCTTCTGCTTGCGTAAAAGCTTCATCTCGTGTCATGCCAGTCGTGATTAGGTATTCGGTTAACTCAGCAGAAAAGTGCTGTATCTCACGAGCCACCGCTGTACGAAACTCAAATGAAGTTCCTGAGCGCTCTCGCAATAACAGTCTGAATACGTTAGGGCTGCTTTCAATGAACTCCATAAAGGTTTCAACCGATGTGCGAATAACACTGCCTTCTTTTACTATACGCTGCCTAGCTTGACGCATTAGCTGGCGCAGTAGTAAGCCCCCTTCATCTACCATGGTTAAGCCAAGCTCATCCATATCTTTGAAGTGACGATAAAAGGAAGTCGGTGCTATTCCAGCCTCACGAGCGACTTCTCTCAAGCTTAGGTTGGAAAAACTACGATCGGCACTGAGTTGGCTAAATGCTGCATCGATTAAGCTACGACGAGTTTTTTCTTTTTGCTGTGCGCGAATGCCCATTGGTTTCATACTTTATCAATTTCTTCTTTTACAGCCTAAACAGGCATGTCTAATACTCTGTTCAATATAACGCGAATCACTTATTTTTATAAGATACTCCGATTATATAAGACACCAAACACGCCTCTTTGTTCACGTACCGCAGTAAATACGTTCGCAGAAAAAATTTCAATATCCACACTGCCATTTGGAGACATACGACATAGCAAAAATTATTTTTTCGCTAGCACTGCGTGATCCCGCCGACTCTCTGATGCCCTTTTCATGTACGCAAGAACAGAATCAGTTAAAATCCCGCTACAGCAATGTTAATCAAATATAACAAGGAAGATATCTATGCCACACTCCAACCACTTTGATGTAATCGTAATTGGTAGTGGCCCCGGAGGCGAAGGGGCAGCGATGGGATTAACCAAAGCCGGGTTGAACGTTGCAATCATTGAAAAAGAGAGCAGCGTTGGTGGTGGTTGCACCCACTGGGGAACCATTCCTTCGAAAGCTCTGCGTCATGCTGTAAGCCGTATTATCGAATTTAATAATAACCCTCTATTCTGTCAGAACAACAAAAGCATTCACTCGACATTTTCCAACATTCTGGGGCATGCGAAATCCGTTATCGACAAACAGACTCGACTGCGTCAAGGCTTCTACGATCGTAACCAATGTACGCTGGTGTTTGGTACAGCTCGTTTCATTGATACCAACACTATTTCGGTAATGCAAAGTGATGGTACCGAAGAGCATTACAGTGCCGACAAGTTTGTGATTGCGACAGGTTCTCGTCCATATCAACCAGACAACGTCGATTTTCTACATGAACGTATCTACGACAGCGACTCGATTCTTTCTCTTAAACACGACCCGCAACACATCATCATCTATGGTGCCGGTGTTATAGGTTGTGAGTACGCGTCTATCTTCCGTGGTTTGGGCGTAAAGACCGATCTCATTAATACTCGAGACCGTCTGCTGTCATTCCTAGATAATGAAACCTCTGACGCACTTTCTTACCACTTCTGGAACAGCGGTGTGGTGATTCGTAACGATGAGACCTTTGAGAAAATCGAGGGCACTGACGATGGCGTTATCATTCACCTGGAGTCAGGCAAAAAGATGCGTGCTGACTGCTTGCTGTATGCCAATGGTCGAACCGGTAACACTGATAAACTGAATTTAGGCGCGGTTGGTCTAGAAGCGGACTCTCGTGGTCAAGTATCAGTGAATACCAATTACCAAACTAATGTTGACCATGTATACGCGGTCGGTGATGTGATTGGCTACCCTAGCCTAGCAAGTGCTGCTTATGACCAAGGTCGTTTTGTTGCACAAGCGATTGTTAAAGGTGAAGCGGAAGGTCACTTGATTGAAGATATCCCTACGGGAATCTATACCATTCCTGAAATCAGCTCAGTCGGTAAAACCGAGCAAGAGCTGACGGCAGCGAAAGTACCTTACGAAGTAGGACGCTCTTCATTCAAGCACTTAGCTCGCGCTCAAATCGCTGGTAAAGACATCGGCAGTTTGAAGATTCTGTTCCACCGTGAAACCAAAGAAATTCTAGGTATCCACGTATTTGGTGAGCGTGCCGCAGAAATCATTCATATCGGCCAGGCAATCATGGAGCAAAAAGGAGAAGCGAATACTATCGAGTACTTCGTTAATACCACCTTTAACTACCCTACAATGGCTGAGGCGTATCGTGTTGCCGCTCTTAACGGCCTCAACCGTTTGTTCTAAATAAAGAACTAGTAGGAGTATTTGACCACCCATAGGCCAAATACATAAACAGCAAGCCATGAGCTTGCTGTTTTTATTTAAGGTATTGAAAAGTATAGTAGCAAGAGTAATTAGATCATGATGTTCTAAATGCCATTTGGTCTGTACACCTTCTATTTATACCCATTAGAACTAGGCGAGAAATTCGCCCTTCTTCCACTGCGACACAAATAACACACCAAGACCTATACCACGCATTGCCATAAAGCTGAGCATCGCAAGCCACAGAGCATGATTTTCTAAGCTAGCCGCTAGGAAGAAAATCGCAAAGAAGCTGCAGGTCGCGACAAACATACTATTACGCATGTCCTTGCCTTTAGTTGCGCCAACAAAAATACCATCGAGTAAGAAGCACCACATTGAAACCAGTGGCATTGCGATCAACCAAGGCAGATACACCTCAGCTTGGCTTTTTACATCTGGGATGGTGGTGATCATATTAATTAGATTAGACCCAGCGATCGCGAACACTATGGTCAGAACCAAACAAATGTTGAAGCTCCAAAAGAAAGTACCAATCAACGACTGATTTAATTCATCTTTGTCTTTCGCTCCTATCGCCTTACCCACCATAGCTTCCATCGCATAGGCAAAGCCATCCATTCCGTAAGAAATGATCATCAAGAAACTCATCAATACCGCATTGGCTGCCACGACATCATCACCGAAGCTTGCCCCTTGGAAAGTCATGAAAGTGAACGTAGCTTGCAAGCACAAAGAGCGTAGGAAGATATCGCGATTCAGTTTTACGAAGCGGCTTAGACCTTGGCTGGTTTTCTTAATCAAAGCCCACGGTGATGGTAACTGTCTCTTTATCCAGATTCGATAAACGCAGATCAGTCCAAACGTTAGACCTGCATAGTCAGCCAATACCGATGCCAGTGCAGCACCTTCCACCTGCCAACCGAAACCAATCACAAAAACAACGTCCAACACGATATTGGTGATGTTAGTAATAATCACCATCCACATCGGCGCTTTTGCATTCTGAGTTCCAAGTAGCCAACCCAAAATAACGAAATTCGTCAGTGCTGCCGGTGCACTCCATGCTCGAATCGAGAAATACTGTTGGCCATAATGCTTCACTTGATCACTGGCACTACTTAATGAAAAAACCAGGTCAGCCACTAGGCCATGTAACAGTAAGAAGACACCAGCAAACCCGAGAGCCATAGTCGCGCCCTGCACGAAGACCAAACCAAGCTGCTTACCATCATTTGCACCGTAAGACTGCGCGGCAAGTCCGGTTGTCGACATACGTAAGAAACCAAGCAGCCAGAAAGTCACACTGATCATGGTGCCACCTAACGCAACACCACCTAAATACCAAGAATGTTCTAAGTGACCGATAACAGCAGCATCCACTAAACCCAGCAGTGGGACAGTAATATTAGAGAGCACCATCGGGATCGCGAGCAATAGCACTTGTTTGTGCATTGCTTGATTGGATAGCATTTGGAAAATAGTTTGGGGATTAAATAGCTTCACGACCACCTCTTTGATTAGAGGCGATAGTTTAACCTAGTGAGTGTGCTTTCACTATGTTGTGAGATTTTGGCTTATAACAGATGTAGCTTCGAGTATGTGTAAGTAGTGCTGCTCTAGCGCTACCACTTCACCAGTACCAGTTGCGGCGTTAAACGCTTTTTAACCTGAGAAATTTTGCACAATAGTCGCTGCCATAACTTCCAACGATTGCATTGCTGTTCTAAAGGCGAAAATGCTTTAACCCATTGCGCCCATGGTAGCCAATTAAGAATGCTGTCGACTGGAGAAGATAAGCCATGCGCATAGTCACCAGAGCCTAGCTTTTTCCCTAAAGTACTTGAGCTCTTATCTCCCGCTAACACAACACACGCATGCGCATGAGTAAAGTAACGGCTCAGCGATTGAATAAAGTGCGCGGTTTGCTGCTCATTGCAATCCAACAGTGCATGTTCACATACCACCATTACCGAAGCTTGCTCTGGAATATTGAGTTCATCCAACCATGTTAAGTCATCTACTGAGCCACACTCCAAGCGGTAGCGTTCATTTTTGTGGAACAAGCGTTGTCGCCAAAGTAGATTCTCGGTTACATCCAGCTCTACCCAGTGACAGCGGCCATTGTCTAATCGGTAAAAACGGGTGTCGAGCCCTGCTCCCACATTAATAATCCAAGCATCAGGATTGTGAGATAGAAATTGCTGAACTTGAGAGTCACAAAGTTGAGTCAATGTCGCGTAGAGAAGTTGTTGTTGGTCGAGTTCGCCAGTAAGGCACTCAGGTGCTAGCTGGCAACGCTTACAAGCTTGAGCTGCAATAGGGTCATAGACTAGGCCATCATCGGCAAGGCTTTCTCGGCTGCGAAACCAAAGGTGTTGAACGAGGTTTGTCGGAACTTGAAGTTCTTGGTGTGTAGATGCTTGATCAGCGGAAACCTTTTGATCAGAGGAGCGCGGCTTAGCTGTAAGCGGCTTTATTTGAGGCTTGGTTTGGATTGGCATCATCATCTTCCTTGTATCTCGACAAAGAAGATGATAATGAATATCAATTACAATAACAAGTTATTGAGAATAAATATCAATAAGATGTTTGTACTGATTACATCCAGTCCGTGTTGCGAATGATACCAACAGCAAGACCTTCAATAGACAAGTGCTGAGATTCTAGATCGACACGGATTGGAGAAAACTCTTCGTTTTCAGCATGTAACAGCACTGTCGAACCTTTGCGTTCTAGGCGTTTTACCGTTACATCATCATCAACACGAGCAACCACAACCTGACCGTCGCGGACGTCTTGTGTTTTGTGAACAGCAAGCAGATCGCCATCCATAATACCGATGTCTTTCATACTTTCGCCATTTACACGAAGTAAGAAGTCAGCTTGAGGTTTGAACATGCCTGGGTCAACTTGGTAATGCATTTCTACATGTTCTTGAGCCAAAATAGGCTCACCTGCGGCAACCTGACCGATCAAAGGCAGACCTTGCTCTTCGTTCGCTGCATCTTCAAGCAAAATACGAATACCACGAGACGCACCCGGGATAATCTCAATCGCCTCTTTACGAGCAAGAGCTTTCAAATGTTCTTCTGCAGCATTTGCAGAACGGAAGCCTAATTCACGGGCAATTTCTGCGCGTGTCGGTGGCATACCGGAATCTTCAATCTTACCTTTGATAAGGTCAAAGACTTGTTGTTGGCGGGGCGTTAACGGCTTCATGATTCACCTGTCTTTTTATACAGTTGACTGTGAGTATATCCAGTAACTGGACAAAAGCAAAGCAATTGGTTGTTTTTAGTTCATTTTTCGCTAATTACAAAACCAAGATCTCGAACCACACATAAGCCGCAAGCGCTAAACAGATGAAAACGGCTGCCGAACCGACATCTTTCGCCATTCCCGAAAGTTCATGATGTTCACTACCAATACGATCAACAACTGCTTCAATTGCAGTATTGATAAGCTCAACCACCATTACCAGCACGACCGATGACACCATTAAGATTCGCTCGACCTGGCTTACATCTAAGTAAAATGCTAACGGAATAAGAACCGTAGCCATAAAGACTTCTTGTCGAAATGCTGCCTCGTTTTTAAACGAACTTGTGATGCCTTGCCATGAAAAGCCTGCTGCTTTCACGATGCGTTTTAATCCGGTGTTTGATTTTTTGGTCATTTTTAACCCTATACTCAATCAGTCGATGAATGATATTCCACAAACTTAACGGCAATATGACTATTTCCATTAAAAGGTTAGACCAGTTTCTGGTATTCTTGCATCGATTAAATTTACGCCTAGGCTTATCCCTATTTTACTTGAAAGGGTTACCCTCTCTCATCATAGAAATAGAGATACGCTTAAGCACATTGAAATAACTATTGAGGCTGTGAACCTATATGTCTTCTGGACAATCTTTTTCACGTTCATTAATGAAGCTACCTTTATCCGTATTGGTAAAAGGCACATCAATCCCTTCGAATCCAGTTGAAGATTTGAACATTGATTTAGGCAAACCAATTGTATACGCCTTACCGTTTCGCTCAAGCGTCGACCTACTGACACTACAAAAGCATGCGCTAGAACTGGGATTACCGGATCCGCTAAGCAAGCTTGAAATCAGTGGTAAATCACTGCCACGCTACGTTTTTATCTCTTCACGCAAAACTCTGTTGCAAGACGATGATTACGTACCAGCCTCTTCTATTGAAGTCTTCTCTGAGCTACTTGCATTGCATGCAGACGACTCAGAGCTGGATGTGCAAGTTATCCCTGCAACCGTATTATGGGGCCGTAAGCCTGGTAAAGAGAATAACCAGAAGCCTTACCTACAAGCAATGAACGGCTTAGAAAAATCGAAAGCTGTACTACTCGCAGGCCGCGACTGCCTAGTGCGCTTCAGCCCTGTAGTATCTCTGCGTTACATGGCGAATTCACACGGTACCGACAGCACCATCGCACACAAGCTGGCGCGTGTAGCTCGAATCCACTTCTCTCGTCAAAAACTGGCAGCCTCTGGTCCTAACCTGCCAAGCCGTCAAGCATTGTTCGATCGCCTACTAAAATCAGAAGCGATCAAGAAGGCGATTGAAGACGAAGCGAAGTCAAAGAACATCTCCATCGAGAAAGCGAGCAAAGAAGCTCAAGACATCATGGATGAGATCGCAGCGAACTTCTCTTACTCACTGATCAAACGTGGCGAGAAGATTCTAGGTTGGTTGTGGAACAAGCTTTACCAAGGCCTACATATCAACAACGCTTCAACCGTTCGTAAGCTAGCACAAGATGGTCACGAGATTGTTTATGTCCCTTGTCACCGCAGCCATATGGACTATTTACTGTTGTCTTACGTGCTTTACCATGAAGGTATGGTGCCTCCGCATATCGCTGCCGGTATCAACTTGAATTTCTTTCCTGCCGGCCCGATTTTCCGTCACGGTGGTGCGTTCTTCATTCGTCGTAGCTTTAAAGGTAATAAGCTGTACTCAACGATCTTCCGTGAATACCTCGCAGAGCTGTTCGCTAAAGGTTACTCGGTGGAGTACTTTAGTGAAGGTGGCCGTTCTCGCACCGGTCGTCTGTTACAAGCGAAAACCGGTATGTTAGCGATGACGATTCAGGCAATGCTGCGCGGCATGAACCGCCCAGTAACGCTCGTGCCTGTTTACATCGGCTACGAGCACGTAATGGAAGTGGCGACTTACGCGAAAGAACTACGTGGTAAGCGTAAAGAGAAAGAAAACGCGAGCCTAGTAATTCGTACTATCCGTAAGCTACGTAACTTTGGTAAAGGCTACGTGAACTTCGGTGAGCCGATTCAACTTAACCAATACCTAAATGAACACTCTCCAGAGTGGACGAAAGACATCGACCCAATGGGTACCAGCAAGCCACAATGGATGACACCTGTGGTTAATGACTTGGCAACCAAGATGATGACACACATCAACGATGCGGCAGCGACCAACGCACTGACACTATGTGCAACCGCTCTGCTTGCCTCACGTCAGCGTGCATTGTCTCGTGACTCTCTGGTTTCTCAGATCAATTGCTACCTGTCTCTACTTAACAATGTGCCTTACTCAGACACATTTACGGTACCGAAAGACAGCGCGGAAGAGTTAGTGAAACATGCAGAATCTCTGAACAAGTTCTTAATTGAGTCAGACTCAATGGGTGACATCATTTCACTAGACCGTCACCAGTCTATTCTGATGACTTACTACCGCAACAACATCATTCACTTGTTTGCTCTGCCATCGTTAATTGCTCAGATGACCATTCGTCAGCACGGCCTAACGATCGATGCGATTCAACAGAACGTAGCGGCAATCTACCCGTTCTTGAAGAAAGAGCTGTTCCTAAGCTACGACGAAGATCAGCTAGAGACTGTAGTTGCAAACATCATCGATGAATTGGTTAGCCAAGGTATGCTTGTTGTGTCTGACAACCAAGTCACCATTAACCAGTCAAACAGCCAAGCACTGATGCTACTAGGTCGCACGATCTCAGAAACACTTCAGCGTTACTCGATTGCTCTGAACCTATTGGCAGAGAATCCGGAGCTGGATAAATCTGACCTTGAGCAGAAGAGCCAAGATATTGCACAACGTCTAGGTCGCCTGCAAGGTATCAACGCACCTGAGTTCTTCGATAAAGGTGTATTTGCTTCGATGTTTGCTACGCTCAAACAGCAGCAATACCTGGACAACGACGGTAACTGCGATTTAGAAAAGACTCAGCAGTTCGCTAAGCTTCTTTACTCAATGCTTTACCCAGAAGTTCGCTTGACGATTCAAGAGAGCATCCACCAAGCAGAATAGTTTGTTGGTTAACTCGCTTTAAGCGCTCAGCTGAAAACGATCAAAAAAGGCACCCACTGTGGGTGCCTTTTTATTTGTGTTCATGTTGCCAAACCATCGCTTACCAAAAAGTGATGAACAAACCGATGGTGACGGCCATTCCTACATAATTGTTATTAAGGAAAGCCTGGAAGCATAAATCTCTATCGCGATGACGCATCAGGTGTTGTTGATAAACAAACAAACCACCTGCTACCAACAGTGCCCAGTAGAAAGTATCACCTAGGTGGTAATGCATGCCTAACGCAATCAACATCGCTAAAGTCACTAACTGCAGTGAGCCAACAATCAGTTTGTCAAAACGGCCAAATAAAATCGCCGTCGATTTAATACCAATCTTCAGGTCGTCATCTCGATCAACCATCGCATATTGCGTGTCATAAGCGATTGTCCACAGTGCGTTAATCACGAATATAAACCACACAATGCTTGGTAGCTCATTGGTTTGCGCAGCCCATGCCATTGGAATCGCCCAGCTAAACGCCAAACCAAGGAACAACTGTGGAAGATGCGTAAAACGCTTCATGAAAGGGTAAATGAACGCTAGGCCCACCCCAATGAAAGAGAGCTTAATGGTCAGCGGATTCATAGTCAGTACTAACAAGAATGAAATCACGGCTAGCACTAAAAAAAGGATAACGGCTTCTTTACTCGACACCAAACCTGACGGCAGTGGACGCTGCTTGGTACGCTTTACATGACCATCCACCTTACGGTCAGCAAAATCATTAATCACGCAGCCTGCTGAGCGCATTAGTACAACACCCAACACAAATACGACCAAGACATCCAAATCTGGCATACCTTGTGCGGCGATAATCAACGACCATAACGTAGGCCAAAGGAGTAACAAGGTACCAATCGGGCGATTCATTCGCGTTAATTGCCAGTACGCTTTCGCTTTGGTGGCAAGCATTTACACACTCTCCTTAGAGTAAATGGGTGATGTTGGTAAAAACAGTTCTGCTACAAGCATCGGTTTATGGTTCATCCATAATCGAGAGCGGCGTGCGAGTAATCGTTCGTCGCCAGCGATAACCCAACCGACTTGCAGCGCGTCTCGCTCGACGTTCTCCGCACTAAAAACGGTCAACCCTAACGGGACATTACCTTGTTGAGAAAGGTCTGAATGCTGATCTTCTAATGTCACTCGAGGAATTAAGGTTCGGCCTAATACCCATGGTTCATCATCCCCATTCAAAATTACTTTGCGAAGTAAGCAATCAGACGATGATAAAAGGTGCTGCTCATCTTGTTGCACAATTGAGCGTTCTACAACTTGATTGTGAAGCAACTCCACAGACAGATGTTGGCAACACTTACCCAACTTACGGGAAAGAGAACCTTGCTCCATCAGCCACTCTTTGGTGGTTTCATTAGGAAAATCAAATGTTTCTGTACTTTGCCAATCTACATTCATTAAAGAATTAAGATACAGCGATATTGGCTGATTCATACTAGTATTCAATAGGTGACTTTACACGTACAATAAAGCTTCAACTTTCGAACAAAATTAAAGCGTCTTCGAATTGTAAACGTATTTAGATTTAGACCGTTCATTGTAACAAGACTAATGCGTTTCGAATATCGCGAATAAACTAAAGAAAAGTCACAAATATGCACAAACGTTATGTAGCCCAAATATTTCTTGCGATTACTCTACTCTTTTCAGCATCAAGTTTCGCAGAAGAGGAATCGGAACCTAAACTAGCCTACTTCACGCTAGAACCAGACCTGACCACCAATTTTTACACTAAAGGTAAAAAACTGGGCTACATTCAAGTTCGTCTCGATATCATGGTGGCGAATAGCAAAGATTTAGCAACCATCGAGCATCACCAACCATTGATTCGTGATGCAGTAATCGAGCTATTGGGCAAACAAAACGAAGAGACGATTAAGTCACTGTCCGGTCGTGAAGATTTAAGAAAAACGTTAGTTGAGCATCTCAACAAGATTTTACTTCCTGAGACGGGCAAAACCCTGATTGCGGATTTGCTGTTTACCAAATACCTCTATCAGTAACAGCGGGTATAAAACGAATCTAAAAAAAGCGGCTCATTTGGCCGCTTTTTTTGTTTCTATCGATGCTAGGAACTAACTTCTTGCCGATTTCGGCGCTTTCATTGAATCAACGAAACCGATAATCACACCCGCCGCTAGACCCGCTAGGTGAGCGGTATTGGCGATCGCCATAAATGGCTGCATGTACCCAAGTACCAACCACACCAGCATAAAGCCAACGATCTGTCTTGGGATTCCCAAACCAAGTTGCGGTGCTTTTGCGCCCACCACCCACAGGTAGCCAACCAGGGCATACACAACACCAGATAAGCCACCGAAGTTGGCCCCTTCAACCCAGTATTGCCCAGCTCCCGACAACGCCGAAGAGACTGCAAAGATCTGAAGTAGCTTAAGACCACCTAACTTTTTCTCAATATCTCCACCCAGTTGCCACCACCACAAAATATTGAAAGCGATGTGCATAACCGAGAAATGAAGCACGGCATGGCTCAACCAACGCCACAATTGCCACTGCTGCCCGTCCACCGCAGGGAAGTGCAACGCATTAAAAATAGCTTGGCCAAAACCGATCTGCTGCAGTGCAAAAATCACCACACAAACCAACATGATGCTGAGTGTCACAGGACCAGCCTTGGCTTTTATCATCCCCATGAAGCTAGGCGTGTGATAATGGAAGTGACTCTTTCTAGTCTCAGCCATATCCCAAGAAGCCGCTTGGTAGCGCTTATGATTGGGTTCCGACAAGAAGCGGTTGAGCTCCGCTTCAGTTTCAACTTGAAACTGGCCATCAAGCAGCCAAAGCGCAAAGCGCCCTTCTCCCTCAGGTGACATCTGAATAGGTATCTGGCGAGAGGCCATGTAATCAATAAATGCTTGAGCAAGACGTGGATTATCTAACACCATCAGTCTAATCATTGTTATTTCCTATTCATGCTATGAGAGATGTTTAAGCGATAAAGGTCATTAGCCAGCAATCACAGGAAGTTCAGCACGGTGCCATGCTTCGAAACCACCATCAACACTATATACCTCTTCAAAGCCTTGGTTCACTAAATATTGTGCCGCACCTTGGCTACTAATGCCGTGGTAACACATTACCAAAATAGGTTGTTCAAACTCCACCTCATCCATAAACGAGACCATAGTGTCATTTGTTAGGTGATAAGCGTTTTTTGAGTGAGCAACCGCGAAAGATTGCGGGTCGCGGATATCAACAAGTCGAGCTTGGCCTTGTTCAATAAGGGCCTGAGCACCTTGCACGTCGATATGTTTAAACTGGTCCATGACTTTCTCTTTTTATACTGATTTACTTTGCTGCCATTGTAACCTATCCCAAGGCTAACAATCACATCCACTTAATAAGGTTATCCACCAGCGATCACTTTTACACCATTTGTGGATAAATCTGTGAATTGCGTGAATAAAGTGCCTTTGAAAAAATAGATCCACAACATGTAGTGATGATCCTGATCTAACTGTGGGTTAACTAAAACATATCCCCACTCAAAAAACACGCTCAAAGCCTTACTACACCCTGCTTTTAGACAGCTGACGAATAAACTTGTCACAGAGTTATCCACAAAATCATTTTGCAAATTACGATCGCAAAAGTTGAGAATTCGATCCAAAACAAAAAGGCCGAGATCTCTCGATCTCGGCCTTTTCAAAATTCAGTTTTTTGCTAGCTACTATTTAGAAACTAAGTGCTATTAGAAATCGCCAACGGCTTGTTTCAATTTCTTCATCGCATTCTTTTCTAACTGGCGAACACGCTCTGCTGAGATACTGTAGGTATCCGCTAAGTCTTGCAGCGTTGCTTTATTGTCATCTAACCAACGTGAGCGAACAATGTGTTGGCTACGCTCATCTAGGCTTGCTAGTGCTAGACCTAAACGGTTATTGGTGTGAGACTCCCAGTTAGATGCTTCAACCGTTTCAGCAACGTCTGACGCTTTATCTTCTAGGTAGTAAACCGGAGCTGTGTAAGCAGAACCGCCGTCATCGTCATCCATTGGTGCTTCAAACGTTGCATCTTGCGCTGCCAAGCGAGATTCCATCTCACGAACTTCAGAGGGCTCAACACCCAGTTCACGAGCGACTGTCTCAACTTCACCGTTATTAAACCAACCTAAACGCTTTTTAGATTTACGAAGGTTAAAGAACAGTTTGCGCTGTGCCTTAGTTGTCGCAATCTTAACGATACGCCAGTTACGCAGAACGTACTCATGAATCTCAGCTTTGATCCAGTGAACTGCGAAAGAAACCAATCGAACGCCAACCTCTGGGTTGAAACGCTTAACGGCTTTCATTAGACCGATGTTACCTTCTTGAACGAGATCAGCCATAGGCAGCCCGTAGCCAGAGTAACCTCTTGCAACGTGCACCACGAATCGTAGGTGTGAAAGGATCAAGCCTTTCGCAGCGTCGATCTCACCTTTGTAATGTAATCGCTCTGCAAGTCCACGTTCCTCTTCAGGCGTCAGCATTGGGTAGCTGTTCGCTGAGCGGATATAGCTGTCTAAACTATCTTGTGTGACTAAAGCCATTTGATACGCTTGGTTTGCCATTCGGTTCCTCATCAATCTCTGATCTGGAGTAGTACATCTATTAAAACCCAACAATCTTGAACCTAAAATGAACAGGTTTCAAGAAGGGGGAAGTAATTATGCATAATCAATTCGTCTATACAAGGCAAAAACTGGTTAAGAAGTGCCTATTTTTCGTCTAAATATGACTCTATTCACCTAAACAGGTTCAATTTCTTTTAGGTGACGCTGTGCAGAAAGCTTCGCAGCCACACTACCCAGCAGGGTTCCAACGATCAAAAGCAGTAAAGATTCATCCCAGCTTAGGCCAATTAAGCGGAAGTGGCTGTCGTAAAGCTGAGCCAAGTCATCCACTGCGCTGTTCAGTAACACGGTAATTAATGCCGTCATTACCCATGCGCTAATCGAACCTAATACGCCGAACCACATACCTGAATATAGATATGGTCGAAGAATGTAGCTGTCGGTGGCACCAATCAGCTTCATGGTTTGAATCTCTTCCTTATGCGCCAACACATTAAATCGTAATGTGTTGCCGATAATCAAAAACACAGCGCCTAACATCAATACCGTTAGGGTAATGACGATGACAGCGGCTAGCGCTTTAATCGCGTCTAATCTTGCTAACCAATCTTCGTCTAAACGAACATCAGTCACTAATTCTTGTTTTTTAACTTGGCCTGCCAGCTCTTTGATTTGAGCATCGCTTTGTACGCTTGGTGTTATCACTAACACGCCTGGCAGTGAATAGTCGTCGAGAATAGTTAGGGCATCATCAAAGCCAGAATACTGGCTGAGGTCAGCAAGCCCTTGTTGAGGTGAAATGTACTCTACCAGCTCAACTTGCTCCCAACTCTCGATTTCATCCTTAAGCACCATCACTCGAGGCTCAGGAATGCCATCCTCTACATAAGCACTAATTTGTGACGGGCTGGTGACATCTTTTGCCACTTCACCTACGTTTTTCCCTAGTAGGTACAAACACGCAGGCATTGCTAAAGCCATAGAAATAACCGCAAGCGTCAGCAAGTTACCTAACGGACGTTGCCACATCTGCGAGAACGATGACTTAGCTTGCTTCCAATGCACCACAAAGAAACCGTCACTTGAAGTGCGGTTTGCAGCGCGATTAGATTGAGGTTTTTTGATGCGCTTATTAGCGGCCATAGTCTTCAACCTCACTCAAAAAGCCTTGGTTTAATTCAAGATGACGGTATTGAGGGCGAGTGTTCACTAACCCGATATCGTGCGTCGCTAGGATGATCGTCACACCGGCACGGTTAAACTCTTCAAACAGTCGCAATACGCGGTTAGATAATTCCGGGTCTAGGTTACCCGTAGGCTCATCCGCAAGCAGCAGAGTTGGGCGGTTGACCACAGCACGGGCAATGCCCACTCGTTGCTGTTCACCACCAGAAAGCTGGCTTGGCAAACAGCGTGCTTTATCTAATAAGCCAGTCTTGTCCAACGCAGCACTGACTCGGCGCTTTATTTCATTTTCAGAAATAGATTCGATACGCATAGGCAGAGCAACGTTATCGAAGATAGAGCGATCCATCAGCAGACGATGGTCTTGAAAGACAATCCCAATATTACGACGTAAGAATGGGATGTCTTTAGCAGGAATACGAGTGATATCGTGATCGTTGAACCAGACACGCCCATCAGTCGGGCGCTCAATCGCGCAAATCAACTTCAGCAAGGTACTTTTACCTGCACCGGAATGCCCGCCTAAAAATGCCATCTCTCCACGTTTGAGATGGAAATCCACTTTTTGGAGTGCTTGGCGTCCGCCTCGGTAGGCTTTGCTCACTTGCTGAAATTTGATCACCGAAAATTCCTCTTACGATCACTAATATCAAATTTAAAACGATAGCAGGTTAAGGATAAACCACTTTGCTACTCGCGTTACTCTTCGCGGCTAAATAGAGCTTCAATGAAGTCTTTTGACTCAAATGGACGCAAATCATCAATACCTTCACCAACACCAATGTAACGAATTGGAATCTGGAACTGATCGGCAATTGAGAAAATCACACCACCTTTCGCGGTGCCGTCTAACTTCGTTAGCGTAATACCGGTTACTGGTGCAACTTCACTGAACAGTTTCGCTTGGCTGATAGCATTCTGACCTGTACCAGCGTCAAGTGTTAGCATGATTTCGTGCGGTGCAGAGTCATCAATCTTCTTCATGACACGAACAATCTTGCGTAGCTCTTCCATCAGGTTGCTCTTGTTCTGCAAACGACCCGCTGTATCGGCAATCACAACATCCACGCCACGAGCTTTAGCAGCTTCAATCGCATCGTAGATAACAGATGCACTGTCTGCGCCTGTGTGTTGAGCGATAACCGGCACATCGTTACGCTGACCCCAAACCTGAAGTTGCTCAACAGCTGCGGCACGGAAAGTATCACCCGCCGCTAGCATCACTTTCTTGCCTTCGTTTTGGAATTGTTTCGCTAGCTTACCGATAGTGGTTGTCTTACCAACACCATTCACACCAACCATTAAGATAACGTAAGGCGTTTTCGTAGTATCAACCACTAATGGCTGTTCCACTTGGCTTAAGATGTCTGCCATCTCTTCTTTCAGCAGACCATAAAGCGCTTCGCCATCTTTTAGGTCATTGCGAGATGCTTTTTCTGTCAGGTTTTCAATGATCTTAACTGTGGTGTTCATGCCCACATCCGCGATCAGCAGCTGCTCTTCTAGCTCTTCAAACAGATCATCATCGATTTTCTTGCCTTTGAACAAGCCAAAGAAGCCTGCACCAATGTTTGCTTTAGTACGGCTTAGGCTACGCTTAAGGCGAGCAAAGAAGCTTTCTGTTGGCTTCTCTTGTACTTCTTCAACCTGAGCTTGAGGCACAACTTCTTGTTCCTGTTCTGCTTCTGCTGCGACTGGTTGCTGCTCATCTTGAGCCTCTTCCAGAGTTTGCTCTGACTCATCAGGCTGAGATTCTACTGACTGAGCGGTTTCCGCTTCAGGCGCGACTGGTTCAGCCTCGACTTGTGATTCAACTTCAGTTTGATCTTCAACGTTTTCTACGTTCGCTTCATTCTGAGTTTTTGGGCTTTGTTCTTCTTCACCAAAACCAAGCCACGATAATAATCCGCGCTTCTTTTTTTCCGTCATCAGAGGAGTTTCCTAGATCTACTAATTAGCTGTATTGGCTTAATGCACGTCGACTCTTTGCTATTGTTATACAATACAAGCTTGTACAAACGAATAGTAAAGAAAAATGACAAAGCAGTGATAAGTTTGCTTTTAGCTTGATACACTTTGTCATTGCAAATTTATTTAATACTCGAACCAACTTAAATTGGGCTCGGTATAGTATCACTTTATTAGCGGTCAAAAAATCTATGGTAAGACGTCGCCAGCAAAACACATCACAAAAAAAGCCTTCCGGTGGCTTTGTTCGAATTATTAGTGGTTCATGGAGAGGTAGAAAGCTGCCTGTTCATGATTTAGAAGGCTTACGCCCAACCATTGACCGAGTAAAAGAGACACTCTTTAACTGGGTCGCACAAGATATCCCAAATTCGACCTGCTTAGACGTATTTGCAGGTTCTGGTGGTTTAGGTTTTGAAGCAGCTTCTCGCCAAGCAAAAATGGTGACACTGCTCGAAATGAATCAAAAGGCCGCTAAGCAGCTTTCTGATAATGCTAAAGAGCTCAAAGCAGACAACATCAATGTGGTAAATACTGATGCTATCTCTTTCCTCAAAAAGCCAGGAACACCTTACGATGTGGTATTCCTTGATCCACCATTTCGTAAAGGCTTGCTAGCAGAAACGGTACAGCTACTTGAGAACAATGGTTGGCTTGCGGACGACGCGATTATTTACGTCGAAACAGAGAAAGAACTCAAGCTAGAAGCAATGCCAGAAAACTGGGAACTGCACCGCGATAAGACAACTGGGCAATCGAGCTACCGACTGTTCAACCGAATCACTGAAGAATAGGAATGATTGAATGAATATCTTGCTTCCATTAGCCAAAGCCGCTATTGCCTTTGTATGGTTTGTGTTGATCGTCAACATTTTCCATCCGTTCCCTGGTAATGCTGCAATTGCGCTTTACATCATGACAGCGTTCTTGTTCTTTATGCACGGCTTACAAATGCTGATCTTTATCGGTGCGTTCGGCGATAAAATCGAAATGACGCGTTGGGAAAAATGGTCCATTCTGATTTTTGGAATCTTCGCCCTGCTCGATATCCGTCGTAAGTACATGATGTAATTGAAGCTGTTACCAAGCAACAGATACCAAAACGCCGCTCAGTTGAGCGGCGTTTTTATTGAATGATGATAGCAATACTAAGCCATGTAGCCCTTCACACCGTCTAAGAACATCTGTGTCGACAACATAACAAGCAATAGGCCCATCAGACGTTCAATCGCTTTAAGCCCTCTCTCACCCAATACACGCAAGAAGAAGCCATTAAACATCAGAATAAAGAAGGTAGCGCCCCATGCCAGCATCACAGCGGCTGAAAGCTCGAGCATGTTGTCCGGGTGCTGGGTTGATAACAGAATCAATGCCGCAATCACTGAGGGACCTGCAATCATTGGGATCGCCATCGGCACGATAAACGGCTCTTCCCCTGCCGCAAGTCCTGTAATGCTGCCTGCGCTCGGGAAAATCATCTTAATCGCGATGATAAATAGAATGATACCGCCAGAGATGCTCAAGGTTTCAGGCTGTACGTGTAGGAAGTTCATGATGCTTTGACCCGCAAACAAGAACAGCAGCAAGATAACCAGTGCGAACATCAGCTCACGAATCAGAACAATACGGCGACGCTTCGGATCAATATGCTTAAGGATAGAGAGCACGATTGGCAGATTGCCAAGCGGGTCCATGATAAGAAACAGCATGGTTGCTGCAGATAAGATTTCCATAAGTTTGTCTCGAAAAGCGAAGATGCGCGGAGTATAGCAGTCTCAACATTGATTTTCGAACGCAGTCATCAGCTGACTAACTTATGTCATTGCAGCATGTTAACGAGAACAAACAGGCAAGAATAGACAGAGCGGATACCACAAATGCATCCACTCTCAAATCACTCAAGATTAGTGATTACACACTCGCTCGCGATTCGTGCACAACTTGTCATCGACAAGCACGACCTTTTCCATCTTCAGGAAAAATTTCAGCAAGCCATCCAGATCGAGACCATTAAGCTTACAAGTATGGAAACGAGCTTCAGTGCCATACATCTGAGCCAGTTCTTGTGTCAGCTCTTCTCGAGTCAGAGGCTTTTCACTGAGTAGGTTTAAAACGTTGTGTGCGTGAATTTCGGTAGTCATAACTCAATCTCATGTTTAATGAATTACACGTAGAGTACCGAGTTTGAGTGAAGCTGCCTTGATATAGCTCAGGCTTGGAGACGCTCTACCCTAAATGGTCAGAGAGGCTACGATAAGAGCATGGGCGAGAAAGTAGCTGCCCGTTACCCAGAAGTAAGCACTTTTGATTGGGCTGCGGTAACAGTTAAGTGCATAAGCCAGTGCCGAGAGCAGCAATACGCTACAACCTGCAAATCCAACCGCGTGCGATAACTTAGGGTCAAGCAACCAAACCTCACCAGAAGCCCAAGTTAACTGAATAAGTACAATCCCCATAATCACAACTGGGAAAACAAGTTTATCTAGACGTGGTAGCAGTAAGAAGAAAGCCACAACACAAGCAGCTAAGAGTAAAGCGAACAACCACCAGACCATTTCTCCAGACAACTGCAACCAAAAGGCTTTGCTATAGCAGAGTTGAGCTAGCAGAAAGCAAACAAAATATAGGGGACGTTTTTGAGTGAGGGTGTGAAATACATCTGCGATCGCCGAGATCGCGAGGCCAGCAACGACCCAATACGTATAGTCAGCAACAACAGACTGAGTTAAAGCAATGATCGCTAATAATACAAAGGTAAATACCTTATACGATAAGGCCTGACCGATATGTCCTTGTTTCGTTCCTGCTACTGCTCCGATACCAGATAAGGAAACCGCTAACCAACTCCACATACCACTTGCCCTATTGCTTTAAATCGTCGCCAGTCTAGGCACACGAATATTGATGTAAAGCCTCAGCCCCTCAAAATTGGATCTTGATTACGCTTCCACTAAAAAGAGCATCTTTAGATTGAAGTCGTCACAATTAACGATTCGAGAATGGTGATTCGTTTAAAACTGCAGCAAATCATTATAAAACCCTCTTAAACTTCGCTTAGAGAAGCCAGATCCCGTTTTCACCTAGTTATTCTCTCAAGATTTCCTTCTTTGCCCCTAAAAAACGCCCATTATCGACTTTAAAAAATAAAACAACGAACATAAAAACCAACTATTAACAGCAACTTACAAACGAAAAACATGAATTAATTGGAAAGTAAAAACGTCATTCCAACCTAGACTTATAAAGTGGAAAAGTTACTTTTAAAATGACGAGTTTTGTCAGTTTTTTTTAAGCTCCATGTAAAAATCACCACAAAAACCAAAGCAAAAACCATAAAAACCATCAAACCCACACCCATAAAGCACCAAGCCTTATTAATACAATTTAACAACCATTAACAATATAAATTACACAAAACAACCATTATAAAACAACGACTTAAATCAATTTAGAACAAACATAAATCACAACGAACAAAATAAGAACACACCAAAAACCACACTTAAACACACCAAAAAAAGCCATATACCAATACTTTTCTACTACTTTTGAGGCTTTCGAAAGTAATTCTTGATCTAAAGCTATAAGTAGTGCTATTCTTTAAAACATAGCGAGAGACAACCAAATTTAGGAGTAGTGTTATGATTTCATCTTCGCAAAGACAAGGACTTGTAATGATCGCGGTAGTTGTTGGTCTAATGACACTACCGATGATGTACTAAGCAAGTTACAGATAAAAAAAGGGACGCCATGAGCGTCCCTTTTTTTATTCAATTTTTTCATTTCGAAAACAGATGTAACGTTAATACATCCCAATTCGCATAGTAGAAACCCGCGGCAGCCAAAGTCATTGCCATCATCAGCAAAATCGCAACTCGCCATATAAAACGACCACTACGTGGAGTCAGCTCCTTCTCGCAGTCGTTACACATCATGATGAACTTATGTTGATCTTCCAACTTAGCATCATGTTCGTTCACTACTTTATTTCGGCACGTCGCGATATAACGCAACTTGCTTACCATATCGTGCGGTAGCCTTTCTTCACAGCTTGTTACGAGCTCATGCAATCCTTCGCCTTCAGCGTGATATTGAAGTCTCAATAATTTCTCTATATTGCGAGTTCTTGTCACCACTTTTTCAATATCGGTCATCTTGGCCCTCCCACTCCACACTATAATTCTAGTCGAGCATTTCCTTATTCTTATACAAAATCACTGCTATTTACGAGAGAAAGAGACAATAAATAACAGTGCTTTATCCCAAACTGGCCATTAAATGTGATATCTGCCGAAAAATAATCAGCTTTGCTTACAGCAGTTCACGAATAGCGGCTTTAAACACATATCCCTATTGCCCGAAAGACTAGAATAACCATTACGACTACATGGAGGTTATATGCCTAACTCACTCTTTTTTGCCATCTTTGCACTCGCAGGTCTCGCGGCCTGGGTATTTCTTGTTTTTTATCGAAAACACATGCAAGGCGAGAACGCACCAGAAAAGAAAGTGAACGTCACGGTATTAGATAAACAATCCATCGACCTTCCTGATGCAGAACCAGGTCAAGAAGACCAAGAGTATTGGATTTATGTTCAACGCGGTGTAGTTGGTCCGAAACGTGAATTCCAAGTCGGCATTCACTACTTCCACGCTCTTAACCCTGGTGACAAAGGGACTTTAACCTACCAAGGCGATAAATTCTTACACTTTGCGTTGAAGCGCTAACCTTAGCGCTTCATCCTTTCCTCATCGATAATCAGCAACAAACCAATATCGAAATGCCTTAGCGTATCGCTAAGGCAATAGCCAACGTGTCTTCTCTGACTTAGAAACGATCCAGCTCATCCACAGTGCACCCGCTCCGCTAATCACTATCCATAATGGAATAACCCAAGCTGGGTGACCTTGGTACCAACCAAACTCTTTCATTGGCCACAAGAAGATTGGGTGCAGTAGGTAGATACCCAAACTGTGTTTACTGATGAAACCAACCACTTGATTGCCTTTGTCTGACAACCCTTCTCCAAAGTAACGACACAACATAAACACCATGCTCGCAGCTAATACCGTATTCAAGGTTTTGTAGGAGAACCAACGACCAACCGTGTACTCTTCTGCAGCTAAGCTCGCATCAACCACCATATAGACTGTGGTCAACAGTGCCAATACGCCAAGTCCAGCACTCACGCTAACGGTAAACTTATTAAGTGGGACTTTCTTGTACAGCAGATACCCCAGTGGCAAGTAGCCAGTGTAAAGCCACAGCTCATGGCTCCAAGGACCATCGATTCTGAGTAAGAACAGTAACGAGGTAAACAACCACACCGCAGTGAAGCTATAAACCGCCTTATCACCATACTTTCTCACCATGATCTGTAAGAACGGAATCACAAAATAGAGTGGAATGAAGTAGTAGAAGAAACCTAAGTGATAGTAGGTGTAGTGGTGATAACTATTGAGCAGTACATCCCAACTGACATTGGCATCAAAGCCCATCGCCGACCATCCAGACAGGTAGGTATAAAAAAGCGACCAGACAATAAAAGGAATCAATACCTTACCCAAACGGCGCTTTAGATAATACTTGGCATCAAATGGGCGCTGGTCACTGAGCATCAGGGCGCCAGTTATCAATATAAAGACAGGCACCGCCCAACGGCTGAAACCATTGACCGTGATCGCCGTTAGCCACTCACCAAAAGGAATGGTTCCTAGCTCGTTGCGATAAGGTGCCAAAACATGAATCGCGATAACCGCTACGGCCGCGACACATCGTGCTAAATCAAAGAAGAGAATTCGCTGCTTCATGTAAATGCCTGATTAATATTCAATCATTCTACTATAGCAATAAAAAAGCTGACCGGAATAAATACCAAGTCAGCTTATTGTTAAAGGAGAAGCATATCGCGATTTTATCGAATCCGACGGAAGCTTATGCCGCTGAGGTTTGTGGCACCTTAGGCAAGCGTAACGAAATCACCGTCGTTATTGCTAAGAACGCGAACGAGACCCACAAACAAGCTGACAAGCCGCCGATTTGGAATACCAAGCCAGATAGGATTGTGCCTATTAAGCGACCCATCGCGTTCGCCATGTAGTAGAAACCCACATCAAGCGACACACCATCGCCTTTCGCGTAACTGACAATCAGGTATGAGTGAAGCGATGAATTAACCGCGAAGATGGCACCAAACACCATCAAGCCGCCAATGATCACCAGTTCTGGTTGCCATGCTATCTGCACCGCATAAGCGATACCCGCCGTTACCAGAGCCAGTACGCCCGCCCATAAAAGTGCTGCATCTCCATCAGGCACCTTGCCCTTCGCTTTACCGGTAATCTTAGGCGCTATGCCTTGTACAAAGCCGTAAGCGATGGTCCAAGCCGCTAAAAAGCCACCTACCCAAGAGTGATCCCAACCAAATACGCTACCAAGATAAATTGGCAGAGCAATCACGAACCACACGTCACGAGCACCAAACAGGAACATGCGCGCCGCCGACAGGATATTGATGGATTCAGACTTAGAGAAGATCTGTTTGAACTTAGGCTTGGTTTTCGCCTTACCCATGTCTGCCTCTAAGCTCACCACACTGCCGATGAAGACCAGTGTTAGCACAGCCGCCATCGCAAGCACAGCGTATTGGAAGCCAATGGTTGAAAGCAGCAAACCACCAATAAAGAAGCCTGCACCTTTAAGCGCATTCTTAGACCCGGTCAGAATCGCGATCCACTTATACAAGGCACCTTGTTGCTCATCCGGCACCAAAGTCTTGATTGAGCTCTTGGCACTCATCTTGTTGAGGTCTTTAGCAATACCTGACAACGCCTGCGCTGCCATTACCCATGGGATGGTCAACATCGCTGATGGCAATGCGAGCATCCCCAAGGCGAAGACTTGCATCCCGAGGCCAATGTTCATGGTCTTGTTGAGGCCAAGACGCGCCCCCAGCCAGCCACCAATTAGGTTCGTCACCACTCCAAAGAATTCATAGAAAAGGAACAGTGAGGCGATCTCTAACGAGCTGTAACCAAGGTCGTAGAAATACAGCACCACCAGCATGCGCAGTGCACCATCAGTAATGGTGAAATTCCAGTAGTTGAAAGTCACCAACATGTATTGGCGAACACTCTTGCTTAGATTTGAAAACATAACGCTATCTCTGCAATCAAAACAAAAAGAGCTTTTAGATCATAGGTGTCCAAAAGCTCTAATTCCTTACTTTCCACTTAACTCATACTCAAAATAATTGGAGTTGCAGCTAGGCAACAAGCAAGTTCAGCCCTATGAGCACAGGTGTTCTATGTGATTAGGGCGGCCGGCGCTCCGGTGAACTTGCGCAGTTAACAACGCTGCAGCTTCAAGTATGAAGAGCTACGCAGAAGCAACGCCACTGATGTACTCAACCTGGATAGGTTTAGTGAAAGCACCTGGACGCAGTGCTTGAACTTCTTGAACGATCTTGTCGAGGTCCCAGCCTTTTTCTAAAAGCAGGTGAGCTGCGAACAAACCTGTACGACCTGAACCACCCATGCAGTGCATCGCTACTTTCGCACCGCTATCGACGATTTTATGTAGCTCTGGGCTTGCTGCAGACCATTTCGCTGCAAACTCGGCACCCGGTGCACAATCGTCTTCGATTTCGATTTGGAACCACTGCATGCCTAGTGCACGTGTTTTCTCACCCAGTGCTGCTACGTCTTTGCTTGTTAGCTCTGCATCATCAAGTGCCGTTACGATAGCTTCAACACCCTGCTCTTTCAGTTGTGCTAGAGATGCATCAAGGTCAGCATCTTTAGTACCTGGGCATGGAGTCAGGATTAATGCGCCTTTCTCAAGGTCTAGTTGCCACGTTGGATGTGTCATAGTGTCTTCTCCAGATTCTTATTTAGAAAGGCCGACAGTACGCACTAACTCAGCGGTGCGTGTCGCGTAACCCATCTCGTTGTCGTACCAAGCGTAGATCTTAACCATACGCTTACCAACCAACATGGTAGACAGTGCGTCAACGATAGTAGAACGTTGGTCGCCTTTGTAATCGATAGAAACCAGTGGACGCTCTTCAAAGCCAAGAATGCCTTTTAACTCATTCTCAGACGCTTCTTTCAGCATCGCGTTAACTTCTTCTGCTGTCGTGTCTTGCTTCACTTCGAAGATGATGTCAGTCAGAGACGCGTTCGCTAGTGGTACACGAACTGCGTGGCCGTTGATGCGGTTTTCTAACTCAGGGAAGATCTCAACAATCGCCTTAGCAGAGCCAGTTGTTGTTGGGATTAGGCTCATGCCACATGCACGTGCACGACGTAAGTCTTTGTGCGGCGCATCTAGGATAGTTTGCGTGTTAGTTAGATCGTGAATTGTGGTGAATGACGCGTTCTCGATACCTAGCTTCTCGTTGATTACCTTAACCACAGGAGCGATACAGTTAGTTGTACAAGATGCTGCAGTCACAATCTTATGTACTGCTGGGTCAAAGATGTTGTCGTTAACACCAACAACGATGTTTGCGATGCCTTCTTCTTTCACTGGCGCCGATACCACAACGCGCTTCACGCCCTGCTCTAGGTATTTGTTTAGGAAAGATGTCTTACGGTGAACACCTGTCGCTTCGATAACCACATCACAGCCAGACCAATCGATCGCGTCGATGTCGCGCTCTTTGGTGGTTTTGATGCGTTGACCGTTGATGATCATCTCATCGCCTTCAACCGAAACTTCGTGGTTCCAACGACCTTGCACTGAATCGAACTCTAAAAGGTGCGCCAGTGTTGCAGTGTCGCCAGCAACGTCATTAATTTGTACAAACTCTAGCTCAGCCCAATCGAATGCTGCGCGAAGTGCTAGACGGCCGATACGGCCAAAACCATTAATACCTACTTTCACTGTCATCGTATTTTCTCTCAGTTAATTGCCTTCATATTTGAAGCCGCAGCGTTGTTGACTACGTTCACTTGTCGCCTAGCTGCAACTCCAACTATTTCGGCAATAAGTTTTAATGTATTTAAACGCAACATTGAGGGCGTGAAGCTATCGCTTCTAAGCGCTCAATGTCTTGTTGGTATTCAGTTTTCAAACAGTTCGATGCGATAAGGTCATCAATTAACTTTAGCATCCAACCCGGTAAATCTTGTGACAGGCGGTAAAACACCCACTGCCCTTGGCGAACGTCAGTCAAAATGCCGTTTGAGCGTAACTGCGCAAGGTGGCGAGAAACCTTTGGCTGACTTTCTTGCAATGCCTGAGTCAACTCACCAACTGAAAGGCACTCTTGGCGCACAATCAACATCAAGCAACGTACTCGCGTTTCGTCAGACAGTAATTTAAAAAATTGGTGAGGAAGCATAACTACATACTCATATATGGATATGCGTATATCTTAGTTGTAAAAAAACGCACGTCAAGGCGTGCGTTTTAAATGTCATAAAAGTTTAATAAAGCAACACTACAGCTTGTTGGTCACTGTGTGACTCCAGCGACGCGCTTCTGTAAGTTCAGTTTTCACCTGATCCACGCTAAGCCCTAAGTCAGCGCAGTGCTCATCAATCTGCTGCCAATCCGCATGCTCAAAGCTCTCTTCAAGGGCAAGCAAGGTACCGTAAGGGCCTTCCCTACGTAATAGAGCAACCTTGATACTTTTACACAGCGGCAACTGCTCGACTAAGTTCTCTAGCGACAAATCCAACAGCGCATCTAACAAGGAGAATAAGCCAATCATAAAGGCCTGCTCTCTATACCCTTCAAATGCCTGATAGCGAGACATACGCTGACAAAACTGGGCACGCTGTAGGGACAGTCCATACAGCTCTTTCGGCTTTTTATCAGAGACATAAGAGGCTACGGCTAACGAGACAAACATTTTCAGTTTCTCTTGCCCCAAATACACCAAAGCCTGACGAAAAGAAGAGATGGTCACTTCGAGGCGCGGCGACATAGTATTCACAAAACGCAGTAGCTTGTATGAGAGCGCCACGTCTTTCGCAACAATGCTTTCGACCCGTTGAAAATCCACATCGGGCTTACACACTTCTTGGAACAGCTCCATAGCAATAACTTGCTCAGGGCTAATGTATTTACTCTTGATGATTTCCGGCTTATTGAAGAAGTAACCTTGAAAAAACTTAAAACCAGCCTCTTTGGCTTGCTGGAATTCTTGCTCGGTCTCAACACGCTCCGCCAAAAAACTAAACTTCTTCCCTTGATGCGCCCTAACTAAATCACACGCTTCATCCAAACCCATCTGCATGATATCGAGCTTTACGATATGCGTATATCTGAGGAAACGTTCCCATTCTGGGGTCGAAGTAAAATCATCTAAGGCGATCATATAACCCGCTTGGTAAAGGTCTTTAACCGCTTCCAACAATTCATCTGTCGGTTTGCAGGTTTCCAGAATCTCTACCACCACTTTATCTTTCGGCAAACTTAAGGGCAGTCGACGAATCAAACTTTGATAAGGGAAGTTAATAAAGCAGCGTGAAGATGGAATTGAAGGGTTAAGACCCACAGACAAGAAGTTCTCAACAATCAGACGATACGTTGCTCGATTAGACTCAATATGCGCTGGGTACGCATTCTTTTCTCCATCGCGAAATAACAACTCATAGCCGAGTGTATTCCTCTTGCGATTTAAGATAGGTTGTCGAGCAACGTATGTAGCGGTCATTTCTTGATAACTCTGATTGGTTTAACTATAACTCAGTCGCTTAATCTAAGCTTTCGCGGCAGCTAGCAAAGCACCGCAGCCCATGAACATACCACCAAATATTTTATTTATCTTACCCATTATGCGATCAGAGCGAATAAAACGTCCCATTTGTGACGCTAATGAGGTGTAACCCAACATAACAACGCTATCAATGAATACTGTCGTCACACCTAGCACTAATAACTGAGGTGCTTGAGGTTGTGTAGGGTCAATAAATTGAGGAAACAGAGCCACCAAAAACACGATGGATTTCGGGTTAGTTAGGTTGATAAACACAGCGTTTCTCAGCAGTTTGCCACTCGACAGAGTAGAGCTTTCTTCAGATGCCACTAGGCTCGAGCTATCACGCCACTTTTGAATACCTAACCAAACTAAGTAAACCACACCAACCCATTTAATGATGGTGAACGCCAACGCAGACTTAGCAACGAGTGCACCAATACCCGCGCCCACCAGCATAATGTGAAACGCAAGACCAAGCTGTAAGCCAACAATTGATGCGAGTGACTTTTTAGTACCATAGCTAAGCCCATTACTGATTGAGTTAACGGTACCCGAGCCCGGAGCCAAGCTAAACAAAATCGCTGTGACAACATAAGCAAGCCAAACATGAGTATCCATTTGCATTTCCTTACTAGTTCTTTAATCTAACAACATTAGTAGCAATAAAGCTCTCACACGCATCAGTTCAGGTAATTTCCCATGGAAAACCAAAGCGAAGCCACCTTCCCTTACACTCAAGAACCTCAGTTCGATCATGCGATTAAACACCCGATCAACGCTCTTTGGCAACAAAGAAAAGAGGGGTATTTAACATCGTCTGGTAAAAAGAAACTGTACTGGTGCAGCCTCACCTCAGAGAATCACAGTAAAGCCATTGTGATTTCAAATGGCCGTATTGAATGCTGCCAAAAATACCAAGAAATCTTTTATGATTTTTATCAACAAGGCTATGACGTTTATTCATTTGACCATCAAGGTCAAGGCCAGTCGGAACGTATGGTAGCAGACTCTGACATTGGTCACATTCATGAGTTTGATGATTATGCATCTGACATGTCTGACATGATTGCCAGTTTTGACCTCAGCAAGTATGCCAAGCGATATCTGTTAGCCCACTCAATGGGTAGTACTATCGCAACACGCTATCTACAAACCCATCCAGACCACCCATTTGATAAGGTCACCTTGTGCGCCCCAATGTTTGGTATCAACACCGAGTGGTACTTAAAGCCTATCGCGATGATTGTTGGGCAAGTGCTTACCGCGTATCACGCCAAACCGGTTTACGCGCCAGGTCAGCAGGCCTATTACTCGAAACCTTTCGAGAATAACCTCCTGAGCCAAAGCCAGGTGCGTTATCAGTGGTTTCGCCGACTTTACGAAGATAACCCGTCACTGCAAGTCGGTGGTGCTAGCACTCGCTGGGTATGGCAAGGGTTAATGGCAGCCAAGCAGTCAATCCAACAGACTCGTCAAATCAAGATCCCTCTATTGCTGATTCAAGCTGGTGAAGAAAAGATTGTGAGTAACGATGCTCAGGTGAAGTTCATCAATAAACTGAAGAAAACCAACTCGGCTTGCCAATTTAAAGTCATTGAAGGCTCAAGGCATGAAGTGTTGTTTGAGCAAGACAAATACCGCAATCAAACACTGGATGCCATTAATCAGTTTTTTGCTTAGCACTCATCACATCAACAACACAAGAAACAGCGACCCATAAGATAACAATTAAAGAGGAAAAGAAGTAAGTGAGCTTTGCCCTCTTTTCTTGCATGATTTTGGCATACAATTTCTGGGTAGATATATTGTAGTTAAAACGATGCTAGCGCTGGCTAGTGTTGATATTGGTTAAGCACTTTGCAATGAGGGTTAAATGACTATTCCTGCACTTAAAGATTCCGTGAAAATCGTTGCCTCTGATTTAGATGGTACGCTTTTGGCTCCCAACCATCAGTTGAGCGATTTTACTAAGCTAACGCTTAAGAAGTTACACGAGCAAGGTTATACCTTTATCTTCGCAACGGGTCGCCATCACGTCGATGTAGCTGGGATTCGTCAAATCGCAGGGATTCCGGCCTACATGATCACATCAAACGGTGCTCGCGTACACGACCAGAATGATCAGCTAATGTTTAGCCAAAACGTACCTCAAGAACTCGTTCAGCCGGTTATTGATATTGTGCGCCAAGATCCAAACATCTTCATTCACATGTACCAGAATGAAGATTGGTTACTCGATCGTGAAGATGAAATGCTGGCTAAGTTCCACAGTGAGTCTGGCTTCAGCTACAAGCGCTTTGAAGCAGACAATGCGCCGAACGACGGCATTGCCAAGGTTTTCTTCACCCACCCAGAGCAAGACCACGAATATCTAGTTACGTTTGAGCAAAAGCTAAAAGAAGCATTTGGAGACAAGCTAAACGTTGCCTTCTCAACGCCTTGGTGTCTGGAAGTGATGGCCGCTGAAGTATCTAAAGGCCACGCTTTAGACGCTGTTGCGAAATCCCTGAACCTAACGCTGGATAACTGTGTTGCCTTTGGAGATGGTATGAATGACGCTGAGATGCTGGCAATGGCAGGTAAAGGCCTAATCATGGGCACTTCACACGAGAAAGTGATGCAAGCACTACCAGACAATGAAGTGATTGGTAGCAACGCTGATGATGCCGTTGCGCACTACTTAGAGAAACACCTACTCTAAACAACCCCCTCATACAAAAAGGCAGCCAATGGCTGCCTTTTTTGAACCTTACACTAAAAGCTTCCTCTAACGAGAACCGAGCACTTCTTTGCTTAAGATCGCCTGCCACTCTTGTTCCGTCACAGGCATGATCGATAAACGATTGCCGCGCTTCACCAATGGCATTTCAGATAGTTCAGGCATGGCTTTAAGAGTCGCTAATGGGATCAAGCGTTCAGTCACTCGAACAAACTCAACATCAACCATTATCCAACGCGGGTTATCGGGTGAAGATTTAGGGTCGTAGTAATCACTCTCAGGGTCGAATTGAAAATGGTCTGGGTAAGCTTCTCTGGTTACTTTTGCGATCCCCGCTACACCCACTTTTTTACATGATGAGTGGTATATCATCACTAGGTCGCCAAGCTTGACCTCATCACGCATCATGTTTCGAGCTTGATAGTTACGAACTCCCTCCCAACAAGAGGTTTTTTGTACTCTCAGCGTCTGAATAGAAAAGGTGTCGGGTTCTGTTTTAAATAACCAATATGCCATAATAAATCCAATTAACGGTTGCTCCGAGGAAGATATAACATGAAGGTAATGAAAAACCCAGTGACATGGCTAGCCGCATTCGCGCTACAAGGCTGTGTAACCGCTCCAGAAACACCGCAACAACCTGAAGTTCCACCAGCAACCTTAGATGAACCTCTGAGTGTTCAACCACAAACCTTCATCATGCGCGGTCAAGTTGTCGTAGGCCATGAAAGCCGCACGTTCACCCCTTGTGGTAGCCAACAACAATACTGGTTAGATATGTCCCCTGAGCTAGCGCTAGAAGCACAAGGGCTAGCAGCCAGACCTTATCAAGCTCTGTATGGCGAACTGATTGGTCACCTTACCGTACCTAGCCAAACCGGCTACAACGCTGATTTCACGGCACGTTTCGTGGTTGATCAAGTCAATATCTTAACGGCAGAAAACCCTGAACGCTGCAACCAACCGCTACGCTCCACACGAGTCTTTGGTAATGAGCCATTCTGGTCAGCCACCTTTGATAAAGACCAGCTGACCTACACCAAGATGGGCGAAGCACCTCAGGCTCTCAACATCGAATCAAGCCGCACCACGCCAATCAGTCGTGATTACCAACTAGAAGGTAAAGCAACGCAAGGCAAGCTCAATCTGAAAAAAGAGAACTGCAGTGACGGCATGAGTGACTCTATCTACGGCTGGGAAGCGAAACTCAACCTTAATGACAGCAAGTACAACGGTTGTGCAACAGTTTCAAACCAAGATCCTACACTGGACTGGAGTGGTACCTATTTCGCTAGCTCAACGCAGAACTCAGGGTTCTCTATTAACCTCGAGCTCAACGATGATCACAGCGCAGTAACAACCTACTCTTACAGCAACGGGGATCCTTCTATTGTTGAGCAAGGCTTCTGGCAGCAACTCAACCAAAACCAGGTTCAGGTTGTGATGACTCGCCACCAACAGCAATACCTAATCTCTGAGCGTATCTTCACACTCGATAACGGTAAGTTGGTCGCAGAGAAAGAAAAGGTCGGCAATATCGTCTACCCGATTGCCAACGGCGGTCTAGTACTATTCGAAGCAAAGCATGTACAAACACAAACTAACACGGTTTATCTAAAAGCGAAGCAAGTGAACTCCAGTGATCAATTTGATCCAAAAGTAGACCAAGCGATCCGCGAATATTTTAAGATCAACAACAGCTCGCCTGATGATACTAAATACCGCTGGCTGACCTACGACCTCAACGGTGATGGTAAAGAAGAGTTGTTCGCCCAACTCGATTGGTGTGGATCAGGCGGCTGTACACTGCTGATTTTCGAGAACCATCAAGACAAGTGGCGCTTCAATAGCCGAGTAACACTGGTAAAAGGCGACATACGTGTAGGTAAGTCTAAAAATCACGGTTGGCACGATCTGATCTTCAATGTCAGCGGTGGTGGCGCAACAGCAGCCAAACACGCACTCTCATACACAGGTGTCAGCTACCCACTCAACCCAAGTGTTGCACCAGTAGCCGATGATGCTGATATCAGCGATGTGGTTTTGTTTGCTAACGACATCTCACCAGTACAAAGCGGAGTTAAGCTATAACCATGAGCGATCAGCAAGCTTGCATTGGGTGTGGTTTCACTCATCAATGTATTTGTCATCGAATACCGAATACTGAAAGCCAAATCCAGTTAGTGTTACTCACTCACGAGAATGAGCTAACACGAGACACCAATACCGGAAAGCTACTGCAACAATCACTCAAGCAGTGTCAGTCTTTTGTTTGGCAGCGCAAGACGCCTCCAGCCGAACTACTGGCTTTGCTTGAAGATAAAACTCATCAGCCTTTGCTGTTATTTCCAAGTGATGAAAGCATTGAGTGCCAGCAAGCGGTATCGGATGCAGTGAGTGAACGAACGCCGTTATTCATCATCTTGGATGGTACGTGGCAAGAAGCGAAAAAGATGCTCAACAAAAGTCCTTGGTTACAGACGATTCCTCAAGTGCACCTCGATGTAACCAGTGAATCTTCATATACATTGCGCCGCAATCAAGACAATGGACACCTGTGTACCTGTGAGGTTGGCATCGAGCTACTCAAGGCTTTAGATGAAACTCAATCGGCAAACCAGATAGAGGATTACTATCAGCACTATCTAAAAGTATTCCAAGCGGACAAAAGTGGACACGCTCTAAGATAGATTAATACGAAGTGCTTAAGTACTAAAATAAAAAGGGTGAGCCACCAGCTCACCCTTTTCACATCTCGCTTTAATTCATTGAACAGAATAGTGTTTCACGTGAAACAACCAGACGTTTTGCCAGTCATCAGAACAGCCGTTTAGGCTCTCCGAAGTAATAACCTTGTAGGTAGTCGACACCCATGTCTTCTGCAATTCGGCAGATTTGCTCATTATGAACAAATTCAGCGACCGTCTTCGCATTCAAGATCTGACATAAGCTAACCAACTGCTGAGCTATCTTACGCTGCTTTTTGTCTTGATCGATATTTCGAATCAGGCTGCCATCGAGCTTAATAACCTGAGGCTCAAGCTTGAGTATCTCGTCGATGTTCGAATAACCTGAGCCAAAATCATCAACAATGATATTCACACCCAGATCGCGGAAGTGGTTACACACCTCGATTAAACGACCGTAGTCCTGAATTTGTTCGGTTTCTAGCACCTCTAAACCAATACGCTGAGGGTGACTGATTTTCTTGATCGCCTGCTCAAGGTGAAGAATGGTTTTCTCGTTATTGAAATCCTGCGGTGCCAAGTTAATCGAGAACGAATCGATTCGCTGACTCATAAAATCAAAGGTACGCGTAATCATCTGACGACTTAATCGAGTATAGAGATGCGTCCCCTCGATAATCGGCAAGAATTTCCCTGGCGCAATCAACTGGCCCTCTTCTTCAATTCGAACCAAACACTCATAGCTTTCGACCTGATGATCATGTGCCGACACAATAGGCTGTGCACAGGCCACGATATTCTGGTTGAGTACCGCACGGCTCACACAAGACAACCACCCCAACTGCTCTTGGCGGTGCTTCTCTAGCTGAATAAGCGTCTTAGCACTCACTAAATGTTTGTTCTGACTGACGGCACTGCGCCTCGCATCAATTGCCTTCAGTAATAAGTCATCAATCGAGGTGGTTGGAAAATCCCGACGACTCGCAATGCCCGCACAGATAGACACAGAAAGATAATCAATATCTGGCAAGCCGGAGGGTTCAAAGTTAACGTGCTCGGTTTGGTCAGAAAACTCCGAGAAACGTTGATGGATATGTTCTTGGCTCGCCCAGCTATCAAATACCACCGCCCATTCGCCAATACCGATACTGTAAAGCTGACACCCTTTATCAAAGAACTGCCACAACGCTTTCTGAAAGTAATCACTCAAGTCATGAAGAAGTTTGTCACCGACTCGATAACCATACTTCTCATTGATTTGACCAAAGGTCGTCACCTTGAGAGCCAATAAGTGGCTATCAATCGTCATCTTCGATAACTTCTCACGCAGCACACTTCGATTGGGCAAACCTGTACGACGATCGATTCGATAACTTGCGGTTAATGCCGTGGCTTGCTGCTCAATCTTGGTCGCCATGCTGTTATTCATGTCATCGACATCTAAAAGAGCATTACGAATCAGAGAAAACAGTGGCGAGATGTTGGTCGCTGGTTGGCTCTCAAACAGAGGATCAGCCTTACCCTCACCCTCCCTAAGCGCAAGATACGTTAAGCTATGGTGCAGAATTCTTTGTTGCCCATTGTCTTGAAACAACTCGCCCATACAGTACACACCATAGGTGTCGGCAAGCTTTTGGAAAACCTCAACCTCTTGGTTACCATCAATAAAGTCTAGCCGTGAGATACAGTTGTAAATAAAGAATTGCTCGGGGCGATGAGCAGCGACCTGCTGCACACCTAAACGAACTTGCTCCAAGGTTAATGATGGATGGTCGTAACAAAACCTAACCTCATCGCCAACCTCAAATGAACCGCTAAACTCAATCTCACCACTTTCCTTAACCTTGAGTGGCATGTAAATATTTTGAGCTTTTGGATCACCAACCATCATCGGAAAGTTATGCAGTTGCTCAAACGGAACCTCGAGCCCATCGGCCAGGTAACGATTATAGAGTTCACGAATCGGCATGCCGTCTAATTCTGCTAAGCAGTTATCGTGAGCCGCCGTCACTCGGAAAGTACGACCAATCGGATTCCACTCAGTGTAATAACCTTTAGTGATTGCCAGGTCATCACTATGCAGCGCTACCATCACGTAGGCACTCTCATAGCACACGCCATCCAGCATGACCCATCGACCGCTGTCTGTTGATGTTGAGGCACCACCGCAGATAGGAAATGAATATCCCGATTGCTCAAAAGCAGCAAATAAAGCTCGATTATTGATCTGCAAGCGATCGGCAAAGCAGATAATACTCTGTGTTTTCTGATGACAACCCAGTTGCTGATACATAGCTTGGCTATCAAGCACTGGTTGTTCACTGTATTGAACTACACCACAAGAGTACGAAGTCGCATCAAAGCGAGTGATAATCAGGTAAAGACCTTGGTGGAGAATGACACCTTGACGGATGTAGTGGTTGGCACTGCAACCTATCAATTTAGCCTTGGGGAAGTTTGATTGGATGACTTGGCAGGCAGCCAAAACCTCGTCTTTCTGGAAAGACGAAAACACCTGAATCAGTAGAGGTTCATGACGATGAAAACCTAGCTTTTCCAATTCACGATGGGTTTGTTCTATGTCTTGTATCAGAAGAGAGGTCGACTGCATATTCACATTAATCGTTGTGTTAATGATCAGTTATTGTGCTTTCTATCGATAAGGCATGCACGGAATACTTACGATCATCTTATGAATAATGTGACCTAAGTTAGACATCATTCACCCCACCACAAAACAGTCACTAATGGTGGTTTAACGGTTTCGCAAGCAGCTGGTATAGCTAGCTTACTCGCTTTAATAACTAAAACAGGCGCTTAGGCTCACCGAAGTAATAACCTTGTAGATAATCGACACCCATCTGTTCGGCTATCTCACAAACCTGTTGATTGTGAACAAACTCAGCGACCGTTTTGGCATTAAACACTTGGCACAATCGCACCAGCTGAGAAGCAATGTTTCTCTGCTTCTGGTCTTTGTCTATGTTACGAATCAAACTGCCGTCGAGCTTAATAATCTGTGGTTCCAGCTTGATGATCTCATCAATGTTGGAGTAACCAGAGCCAAAATCATCCACGATGATTCTTGCTCCTAGCGAGCGGAAGTGGTCACACACCTCAATCATACGGCCATAATCTTTGATCTGCTCAGATTCGAGCACCTCGAGCCCAAGTCGAGTGGGATCGTTCATTCCACTAATCGCAGTCTCAAGTACCTCCAGTGTCTTATCACTTAGGAGATCTTGCGGAGAAAGGTTAATTGAGAACGGACTCTGCTTATCTGCCATATAGCCGATGGTGTTCTTAATCATGTGACGACTAAGACGTGTATACAGATGGGTGTCGGCAATCATAGGTAAGAACTTACCTGGTGGCACAATCGTCCCATCAGACTCCATGATTCTCACCAAGCACTCTTGACCAATCATTTCGTGCGTCCCCGCCTCCACAATCGGCTGTGAGTAAGTGATGATGTTCTGATCTAAAATCGCTCGGCTTACGCAGCTCAACCAACCGAGCTGCTCTTTACGATCTTCTTCGCTCACCTGAATATCTTTAGCGTTGGTAATATGGGTGTTGTTACGCACGCCATAACGTCGAGCTTCAATCGCTTTCAGCAAGATTTCATCACCGCTGTCAGTCAAGAAATCACAACGACTGGCAAAACCACCACACAGAGACACCGACAAATAATCAATGTCGGTTAAGCCATACGGCTCAAAGTTAATGTGTTCGATATCATCCGCAAATTCAACGAAACCTTCTTTTATGCGCGCACTGTCAACACTCGCATTAAAAATGATCGCCCATTCACCCACACCAATACTGAACAACTCAACCTTCACGTTCGGTTCTTTCACCACACGAAGCTGCAAGCGTTCAACAAAGTGATTGGAGAGATCAAGCAACAACTGGTCACCGACTTGATAACCATACTTCTCATTCACTTGATGGAAATTAGTAAGCTTCAGAGTTAGCAAGTGCTCACTAAAAAGAATCGTGTTGAGTCGCTCTTTCAAAACAATACGGTTAGGCAGCCCAGTACGAGAGTCGATACGATAACTCTCAGTTAAGCGGCGTGCCTGTTGATGAAGTTTCTTCTCCATCTGTGTGTTCATGCTATCAAGATCAGCCACTGCATTTCGTACCAAGTTAAGTAGCGGTGAAACCGTAGAGTCACACTTAAAGTCTTCACAACGAAACTCATTAATCTCGTCAGACTCTCTCATCGCGATATAAGTTAGGCTGTGGTGAAGAATGTCTTGACGCTCTTCTGTACGATAAAGCTCACCCATACAGTAAGCACCACACGTATTCACGATCCCTTCAAACGGCTTCAGTTCCAGTTTGCTATCGATGAACTCCAAGCGAGAAACACAGTTATAGATGATTACAGACTCAGGTTGATGCATGGCAAGCATCTCTGCACCATGGCGCACCTTTTCTGCAGTGAGTGACGGGTGGTTATAACAAAACTGAGCTTCTTCACCTATCTGCCAAGGACTATCAAATTCGATACTGCCATCATCATTGATGCGCAACGGCGTAGAAATGCCTTTCTTTCTACCAAGCTCACGATAGAGCGGAAAGCTCATTAGTTGGCTAAAAGGGAGATCTTTGCCATCAGCCAGGTAGTGCTTGAACACCTCAATCGCTGGCTTATCATTCAGCGCATATAGGCGGTTCCCTACCGCATGAGTCACTCGTAGCTTCATCCCAATAGGGTTCCACTCAGAGTACGCGTCTGACCAAACCTTCAACCTCGGATTGGTCAAAGCGACCGCTACACACGCGTGTTGGTAAGTTTGTTCATTATGCATGACCCAACGCCCGTGCTCATTTTCGTGACACAATCCACCAGCCACAGGCAATGCGTAAGAGCGATTTTCAAAGGCGCCGTAAATAGGGTAGTCACGACCTTCAACCTGATCACACAGGCTGATGACGGTTTTGGTATCTTTCGAGAGATCGAGTTGAGAAGCGAGGGCTTGGCTATCTTGGTTTGGGTTACCAGTAAAAGGCTGCACCGCTGAGGTTAAACGAGTTTCGTTGAACTCACTAACAATCACTAAGGTACAGGTGCTCTCAAGACAGTTATCACAGATAACATGACGGGCACTCTGGCCGATCAGTGTCGCATGGCTTAGGTGCCCCAGTGCCACACTGGCAATTTGACGAGCCATATCAGGTGATTGAGTAGAGAAAAGTTGAATTAGGTATTGTTTGCTGTCACACCATTCGCGCTGAGCAAATTCGGATCTAAATTGCTCCTCTGTATTTGCGAGAAATGTATATGTTTGCATGCCAACCCTTGTTCAAATTCTAATGGAGTAGAGAACCCGCAACCACCGCTATGACTGAAATGAATCGTAAAAAGTAATCGCCAATTATCCTAGCCTAAACAGGCTGTTAATGGCGACTAATGTAACAATTCACTATCATAAATGCGACACAATAAGCTCGCAGTAGAAATTAAATTAGTCGCATAAGGTCACTGAGTTGATCTATTTCAACATCAGGAAGCACACTCGCCTTCGAAGAAAGGTATAAATTGGAACCAGTGTCATTAAACCAGCATGCTTGGAAGCCATTTTTCTTCGCTCCGTAGACATCAGTTCTCAGGTGATCCCCCACATGAAGAATATTATTCGCATCAAAACCTAGGTATTGCTGCGCTTTATCAAACATGTCTGGGTAGGGTTTTGCTCTGCCGTCAGGGCCAGCTTTGAGGATTAACTGGAAGTATTGCCCAAGGCCAATTTTATAGGGGTCGACATTACCATTGGTTATCGCCACTAAAGGAACACGCTGGGTAAGTTCCGCCATGACGCGGTGTGTTTCTTGAGGGACATCGACTTGATTACGCAACCACAACGCGTGCTCGATACCATCATGAGCCGCTTGTTCCGCTTGCTGCTGCGAGTAACCCAACTGCAGTAAACCAGTCTTAATCTGGGTTTCACGCCACAAGGTGACATCGTGCTTTAGCTGTGGGTTTTCCAATGCGACTTGTTGTTTTACAGCTTGCCACTCTTCCAAAGATAAAGAAGTAGACACAGGGTGCTCTTGAAAAAGCCACTGCGCCATCTCCTTCTCAACCTTCATGATCACAGGCCAGTTGTCGTATAGGGTGTCATCCAAGTCAAAGGTCATGGCTTTGATGGGCTGTAACCCTCGATAAATTCGCATAGTAAAACCTTTAATCTAATCTTTGTTCTTCTTACGAGCTCTGGGATGAGCCTGATCATAAGCTTGTGCTAAGTGTTGAAAATCCAAATGAGTGTACACTTGAGTAGTCGAAATGTTTTCATGACCCAGCAATTCTTGAACAGCACGTAGATTTTGGCTCGATTCAAGTACGTGGGTCGCAAAGGAGTGACGCAGTTTGTGCGGGCTAATATGGCTCGCTACAGATTGCTTCTTGCCCCACTCTTCCATACGTTTTTGCACACTGCGGTGTGAGATGCGTGTTCCCAGCTTGGAAACAAACAGCGCGTCCTCTCCCGGAGAAGCCAATTCACCGCGGACTCGCAGCCACTTATCGACCCACTCTTTGGCTAAGCCCGAAAATGGCGCCTTGCGCTCTTTGTCACCTTTACCGATGACTCGGATTTCTCCTTGGCGGCTCAGCACGTCTTTGAGGTTAATACCAACCAGTTCAGCAAGACGCAAGCCAGCACCGTACATCACCTCCATCATCGCTCGATCACGAATCGACAGCGGATCGTCTTCATTCACGTCAAGCAACTGACCGACTTCATCTACATCGAGGTTTTTTGGTAACGGGCGCTGCTTACGAGGTGCAGAGACCCCTTTTGCAGGGTTTGCAGTGATTTCGCCACGTAAGACAAGAAAATCAAAGAAGCTACGCAGTGACGATAAGCGAGTCGCAATACTGCTTGCCTTCATTCCATCACGCATGCCTTTACTGGCAAGTTGTCTTACCCAAGCCGCATCGACTTGGCGCCAATCCTTTAGCCCCAGAGTGACTAAGTGTTCAGCCATGGTTTCAAGTTGTTGTTTGTAGTTTCGCTGGGTGTGTAGGCTGAGTCCCTTCTCGCTTCTGAGATATTCATAGAAGCGAGAAAGAGGCTTTTGAAGGCTATTAGGAAGAGGTGTTTTGGGCTCTAGGCTCATTATTTATCTGCCAAGGTAAGGTGTCCGCCAGATGAGACACAACAAGTGCTAAGTGGCGTAAAAAGAGCGTATCCATATGAGGTTGGAAATGCCCGCCATCTTCACTAGAAAAGGCGAGTAACCCCAATGGAGACTGCTTAGCGAGCGGTAGTACTACATAAGAGCCTAGCTCTGGAACCGGGAAATCACCAAACAAATCTTGTCTGTCAGCTTTTCTTAAGCGCCCAAGGTAGGCATCTTTGCCATTAAAGTGGTTGAGTGAAAACTTCGAGTAGCCCTCTTCGCTGAGCTGATAAAAACCCGTTTGCGAAAGGATTCGCAAATGAGCCTTCAACCCTAGGTCGAGTGCCTTTTGCTCAACCGCTTTAATCACCTGCATGAAGTCACTGCATTTCAGTACTTGCGCTTGCAGGTCCATAAACTCATAGAAGGTTTTATCGTTACTCGCCGCCAAAGACATCAAGCCAGTGATCTCTTCTTCTAGCTCTTCGATTCTCTGGCGTTGACGTTTAAGCTGAATCTCCACCAGAGAAACGGCACCCTGCTCAACGTTATTAATAGCAAGGCGATCCACCAAATCTTTTCGGTCTTGGAAAAAATCTGGGGTATCACGTAAATATTCCGCGACCACTTCTGCGGTGAGAGCGTCGGCTTCAACGTTAGACAAAACCTATCCTTTATTTTTTATGTATCTATCTGTTATATGTCGAAATCAGCAAGAAAGCTGACCATCAAACACATGCGTAGCAGGGCCTGTCATATACAGAGGTTTACCCGGGCCTTGCCAACTAATGTGTAAGTCACCGCCCGGTAGACGAACTTTCACATTTTCAGCCAGTAAGCCTTGAGTGATACCCACTGCAACAGCACCACACGCACCGCTACCACAAGCCTGAGTTTCGCCCGCTCCACGTTCGTAAACACGTAGACGAACTTCTTCACGGTTAACCACCTGCATAAAACCAGCATTGACACGCTCAGGGAAACGCTCATGTGATTCAAGCAGTGGACCCAAGGTATCCACATCGGCCGTATCGACATCATCAACGACAGTGACCACATGCGGGTTGCCCATGCTGACCGCGCCACAGAATAAAGTATGTGCATCGGTTCTTAGGATGTAGGTCTTTTCAGGTTGCTTCGCTTTAAATGGGATCTTGCTTGGTTCGAACTCAGGAATGCCCATGTTCACGGTGATCAGGTCATTCTCTTCAATCTTGAGAACCATTTTACCTTTCTTGGTGCTGACGTTGATGCTGTACTTATTCGTTAAGCCTTTCATACGAACAAAGCGTGCAAAACAACGAGCACCATTACCACACTGCTCCACTTCACTGCCATCTGCATTAAATATGCGGTAATGGAAATCAGTTTCTGGATCATAGGGAGCCTCAACCACAAGTAGCTGGTCAAAGCCCACACCAGTGTGACGATCCGCCAAACGACGGATCAAATCTGGAGAAAAGAAAATATTTTGAGTAATGCAGTCCACGACCATGAAATCATTGCCCAAACCATGCATTTTAGAAAAGTGGAAGTGCATAACGCTTTAAATTACTCCGGAAGAATGTTTTCAAGTTCCCACAAGCTCGTAAGCTCTTCACGCTGACGAACCAAATGAGTTTTGTTGCCATCAACCATCACTTCAGCCGCACGCGAACGAGTGTTGTAGTTTGAAGACATGACAAAACCATAAGCACCAGCTGAGCGAACAGCAAGTAAATCGCCCTCTTCAAGCACTAGCTCACGATCTTTACCTAGGAAGTCACCTGTCTCACAGATAGGACCAACCAAATCATAAGTCACAGCTTCACCCTGACGCGGGCTTACAGGAACGATGTCTTGCCAAGCTTGGTAAAGCGCTGGACGCATCAAATCGTTCATTGCTGCATCGATAATGGCAAAGTTCTTGTGTTCAGTTGGCTTGAGGAACTCAACTTTCGTTAATAGTACACCAGCGTTAGCAGCAATCGCTCTTCCAGGCTCGAAAATCAGCTCTAGGTCAGAATGATTGTCTAGACGCGCCAATAGTGCTTTTGCGTAATCTGACGGTTGTGGTGGTAATTCATCACGATATACCACACCCAAACCACCACCAACATCAAGGTGCTTAATGTTAATACCATCAGCACGTAGTTGGTCGATCAGAGCAAGCAAACGATCAGTCGCATCAATGAAAGGCTCGATGTCAGTTAATTGAGAACCGATGTGGCAATCAATACCATGGATAGACAAGTTCTCAAGTGTTTGTGCAAAAGCGTAAACGGCAGGCGCACGGTCGAAGGCAATACCAAATTTGTTATCACGCAGACCTGTCGAGATATAAGGGTGAGTGTTTGCATCAACGTCTGGGTTGATACGCAGTGAAATCGGCGCCTTAACACCAAGCTCACCAGCGACTTTATTCAGTCTCTCTAGCTCTGGCTCAGACTCTACGTTGAAACACTTAATGTTTAACTCAAGCGCACGTTTCATTTCAGCGGCTGTTTTGCCGACACCAGAGAACACAACTTTCGCCGGATCGCCACCTGCAGCCACAACACGCTCTAGCTCACCGCCAGAAACGATATCAAAGCCAGAACCTAATCGAGCTAGGGTATTCAATACGCCAAGGTTCGAGTTCGCCTTAACGGCATAGCATACCAAGTGTGGATGCTCACCAACCGATGAATCAAACGCATTCCAGTGGCGTTCTAATGTAGCACGAGAATATACATACAGCGGTGTACCATATTGCTCTGCTAGTTGTGAAAGTGCGACGTCCTCAGCCCAAAGCTGGCCATCTTCCTGATAGTTGAAGTAATCCAAAGTTCTTATCCCTTATAAATAACGATTTCTGCGTGTTTCACTTATTGTGATTGTTCAGTCTGCTGAACTTCATCAGGATCGTACAAAGGACCCGTTTGACCACAACCAGAAAGTCCAATAACGGACATCATAAATAGAGCAGTAATTAATTTTTTCATTTTGCATATCGTGATTATTAACTCAATGCCCCCTATAATCGCACCACACTCAGGAAAAGCAATAGGATAGAAAGGATGAACGAGACTGAATTTCATCAGCTAGTCGATATACAGATGCAAAACATCGAAGAAGCTATCGATGAATCAGAGGCAGATATTGATTACGAAGTGACGGGCAACGTGATGACGCTGGAGTTTGAGAACCGCAGCCAAATCATCATTAACCGCCAAGAACCAATGAAAGAAATCTGGTTAGCGTCTAAATCTGGTGGCTTTCACTTCAAGCTAGTTGACGACAAGTGGACATGTTCAAAGACGGGCATGGAGCTGTTTGAGATGGTTAAAGAAGAATGCGTGAAGCACGCAGGTGAAGATATCGACTGGGTCTAACCACTGATAAGCAAAACAAAAAAAGGAGTGATTCAATCACTCCTTTTTACTATCTATCTGTCTAAATCAACTAGATGTTAACTATCTTTGAGCTCCGAGAAGCTAAAGTGGCATCATTACGGTAAGGCACAACATAAGAGTTGCCCTCTTCTGGATGAACGATTTGGTAGTACTGAGGTAAGTTAAAGTTAATCAACTTTGACGACATCTTCGACTCATCTTTTACCGACGTGTAGAAAGAGTTTACGCTCGCGATCATCTCATCTTTTTCACCGCTGTACTGGTGATACACCTCAACCTGATTCGACTCGTCCAATACATAAATATTGAAACCTTTATCGGTATCTTCAAAGAAGAACTGAATTAAGCCCTCACTCGCAAAACCATCCACCACTTCTGGCAGTTGATACTCTTGCTCTTTATCGAGCATCAGCAAAGGTGAACCCTTCAACTTATTGGTTGAGATACTACGGTAGAAATCAACCGAGTTTTCCAACATCTGTACCGACACACCACGGCGTTCGAAGAACAGGCCAAACATCTTGTTGGCTAAACGAATAGCCTTAAAACGACGGCGTTTCTCTGGTTCAATCGGTTTTAATCGTAAATCGATACACTCAGCAAGCAGTTGATACACCATATTACGCATCACACCACGCAGGTTTTTGCTGTAACAAAACACATCAACCGACTCTGGCGGCAACGCATCTTGGTGCATTTTACCAAGTACCGTCTTAAGGGCATCCAGCATTGCCGTATCACCTTGGAAATGCAGCGTACGTACTTCATGCCAAGAGTTACGATAAACCAAATCGACACTGCCGACTAAGCTCTTACCTTCTTCACCAAAGCTGAAGATATCGGCATTCTTCAAATCGACCTTCAAGGCACGACCGCTTAATTCAGAAGTCGGATCGTTTTCAAAGTTGATGAACATCGCCAGCTGGCTGATCTCACACGGACTCGCCAGTGCTTGCATACTCGGACGGCGTTTACGTAAAGAGAAGGTATTACGTAGGTCGCTCACCATTTGATAGAACTTATCGATATCAATATGGGCGTCACGAACCACAGAATGCAAACGTGTCGATTCCGTAATCAAACCATTAAAGAATGACCATGCAACTAGCTTACTCAAGTACTCATGGTGCTCGAGCGAAGGCTGACCAAGAATGCGGTGCGCAATAAGCGGCTGTTTGTACAAGTACCAACCCGCTTTATTCGATTGCCCTTGGCGAACCTCTATAAAGCTCAAGTCAGGTTCATGCAGATCCGGAGAGATTTGCGGATTCAGTAGCGTCACTTTGCCCGGTAACACCTCAAACGCAGCATAAAGCTTACGTGCCAAGATACTGATATCTTGTGGGCTGATTGCCGATGTGATGTCGTTACGACGTGCAAATTGAATCAGGTTACGATAGCTCAACATCAAGGCATCAAGCAGTGCGTGGTGCACCACTTTCACCTGCTCAACCTTCCAGTTACGTCGGTTATCGAGCTCAGCAATGGTTTCCTGTCCCCAATTCCAAGACTTAGTCATCTCGGTTAGGGCTTCACGGCGCCATGCTACAGAACCGATACCTGCTTCACGCGACAACTTCTCGTGGGTCTTAAGGTAGAAACAGCGTCTCACCAAATCCAAACGAGTGTGGTCGTTAATACGCTCTAGGTAGCGAGTTACCTTTTCTAGCATCAGATAGTAGCTATCCATGCCATACAGATCCGGTTCATCCGCAAAAAAGCGACGCTTGGTATCGATACTCAAGAGTTGGGTGTTTGGGTATTCCCATGAATAGGCTTCTAGCAAGATCGCCTTTAACACCGATTTATACGGTGAGTCGATACTCTTATAGAGCTGCCACAAGTTAGAACCAAAGTACTCTTCTGCAGGAATGCGATTCAGCTTACCGAAATCAATCCACTGCGAACAATCAAGATAGCCATCCTGGCACAAGCCTTGAACATATTCGTCATAGCACTCTTCCATTTCTGGCGGAATGATTTGCCACAACAAACGTTGACCAGCCAAGCGAACCGCTGAGCGATAGAACTCATCAAGCAGTAATAAGTGCTGTGAAGAACCACAGTTATCACCGGTCATCTCTTCTGAATGGTTCGAACGGAAACGCTCTTCATCCATTAAGAAGAAGTTAGCTTCAACGCCTAAGGTTTCAGCCCAGTCGGTAATCAACAGACATTTATTGGTAAGGCTATCGCGAGCTGGGCCGTCCATATCCGGAGATACACACACCCAGATATCGAGGTCGCTTGACGTGCTTTGACCAATAGAAGAGGTACTACCCATGGTGTAAAGGCCAAGAATTGCGGGCTCCGCAGACTCGGTTAGCTTGCCACCTAAAGTAAGTTCAGTATCAGAGACAAATTGCTTTTGGAATTCATTAAGCGTGAAGCTACGAATTCCAAAAGGAACTTGTTGATCATAATAACCAGGCATCATTGGATGATTGAAGTGAAGCAATGCGGGAATAAGATTGAAAACTCGTTGACCTTGCACATTCATCAACGCCAACGCACGATCAATGCGCTGTTGATTTAGATTGTCTAATCGTTGAATCAATGTTTGAGTGTAAGCCTGCAAGGTAAGTCCTTGGTTTGAGATTAAATGCACTTCTGTTTAGTTACTGAACGAAAGCAGCAACAAAACGTGATCAATTTAACACTTTTACCCCTAATGGTAAAGCAAAGGAAGCCGCCAGACCGGCCAATTCCTTAATGACAAAAAGTTAAACTCACGGCGCCGTAGTGTCCTCTTTATTGACTATTTCTAATAATAGCCCATGTTTCAAATGAGATACCAATCACACTATTTTGGTGAACTTATGAAAATCTCTCAGCTATCAAAGCATGGAATGATCAAACAGTAAGAATTTTCGCCTCACAATGGTAGGATTAGGCTATTACAGAACCTATATCGGAAACACCATGACAAATTCAGCACCAATCCGTATCGCAACCAGAAAAAGCCCTCTTGCCCTTTGGCAGGCATACTTTGTAAGGGATGCTCTTCAAGCTGCTCACCCTGGTTTAGAGGTTGAGTTGGTAACTATGGTGACCAAAGGTGACATCATCCTAGACACTCCGCTTGCCAAAGTGGGTGGTAAAGGTCTGTTCGTAAAAGAACTTGAAGTGGCAATGCTAGAAGGTCGTGCTGACCTTGCAGTTCACTCAATGAAAGATGTACCTGTCGACTTTCCTGAAGGCCTAGGTCTAGTGACGATTTGTGAACGTGAAGATCCTCGTGACGCATTCGTATCAAACACATACAACAACATTGATGAACTACCACAGGGTGCTGTCGTAGGAACATGTAGCCTGCGTCGTCAGTGTCAGCTTCTAGAATACCGCCCTGATTTGGTCATCAAAGAGCTGCGCGGCAATGTTGGCACTCGTCTGGGTAAACTCGATGACGGCCAATACGATGCTATCGTTCTGGCAGCAGCAGGCCTTAAGCGTCTGGAACTAGAAGAGCGTATCCGTAGCTTTATCGAACCAGAGCAATCTCTACCAGCAGTAGGCCAAGGCGCTGTAGGTATCGAGTGTCGTCTTGATGATGAGCGTCTGATTAAACTTCTTGAGCCACTGAACCACCAAGACACAGCAGACCGCGTACTTTGCGAACGTGCAATGAACCTGACTCTGGAGGGTGGTTGCCAGGTGCCTATCGGTAGCTACTCACTATTAGATGGCGACAACATCTGGCTACGTGCACTTGTAGGTGAACCTGATGGTTCTAAGATGGTTCGCGGTGAGATCTCCGGCCCTCGTAAAGATGCTGAAGCACTTGGCGTTACTCTGGCTAATCAACTGCTGGATGACGGTGCGAGAGAAATCTTAACCAAGCTATACGCAGACCAAGAATAATCATGACTGTGTTGGTAACTCGTCCCGGTGTAGAGGGACAATCGCTTTGCCAACAACTAGCGGATGAAGGGGTTCAAGCGATCCATCATCCGCTTATTCGTATCATTGATAATCCAGACACAGCCAACTTAAGCGTCCGGCTCAACAACAGCGATATCATCATCGCTGTCAGCCATCATGCCGTGACCGCGGCTCAAAATATCCTTTCTAAAACTTCGTCCGTTTGGCCTACTTCGCCGCTTTATCTTGGCGTTGGTCAAAAAACTGCGCACGTTTTAAGCAAAGTCTGTAAACAAAAAGTAAACTATCCTCAAGTTAGTGATAGTGAACATCTTCTTAAACTTGCTGAACTGAGAGACGTAAATAACAAATCCATTTTGATACTACGTGGGAATGGTGGGCGAGAGCTCATTCGAGATTCTTTGCTCAACCTAGGTGCACAAGTCTCTTATTGTGAGACCTACCGTAGAGAATATATTCCAATAAACGATCACAATACCTATCAAACATGGATAAACAAAAAAACGTCCAAAGTAGTCGTCACAAGTCAGGAACAACTGGAGTATCTGTGCTCCATTACCCCTGGTGAGTATTCTGCTTGGCTTTCAACGAGACATTTGTTTGTTCCAAGCAAGCGCATAGCACAACGAGCACAACAGCTCGGCTTCTCTAACGTTACGAATACTCAAAGTGCTGCGAACCAAATATTACTGGCTGCTCTCCAGCCCTAGCTAGAAACAGGAAATAAGCATGACAAGCAAAAAAAATAATGAGCATATTGAACCTGAACAGAACCAAGATACTCAGCCAGTAGCGACCAAAGACGAAAGCGCTGAATCAAAAGAAGCTGAGTCAAAGCTTGAGGCCCCAGCACCGAATACGACTCACACTGAGCAGACTCAAGCCGACCACAAAGAACAAATTGAGAAAGCAGAAAAGCAAGGCAAGCGCGGTGTGAAATTCGGCGCTATCGCTATCGCAATTTCTATTATCTTCAGCGGTGGTATTGCCTTCCAAATGCAGCAAAAGAGTGCTGAATATTCAGATCAAATCGCAGCACTTCAAGCCCAGCTACAAAATACCCAATCTGCTGTAAATAAAGACCTGCAAGCCATCAAACAAGAGACCATCCAAGAAGCATCACATGCGGTAGAGAAAACTCAGGTTGTACAATCTCAACAACAAAAGAGCATTCAAAGCCTGCAACTAGCGGTAGCTGATGTCAAAGGTCGTCGTCCGAATGACTGGCTGCTTGCTGAAGCCGATTACCTAGTAAAACTTGCTGGCCGCAAACTATTCCTTGAGCATGATGCTGTTAGCGCAACCAAACTTATGGAAAGTGCCGATCAGCGTATCGCCGCACTCAACGATCCAAGCCTAGTATCTCTGCGCCAGTCTATGACTAACGACATCACTAAGCTTCGTACTATTCCTCTGATCGACCGCGATGGTTTGGTGCTACGTATCACAAGCCTTCAGCAACAAGTCGATAAGCTACCTCTAGCGAATGCGATTCTTCCTGAGGCTGAAATCGTCGAGAAAAAAGCCGTATCTCAAGACATTAATGACTGGCAAAGCAACCTGATGACGTCGATGAAAGACTTCTCAGAAAACTTTATCACTTTCCGTAGTCGAGATGGCGAGGTTATCCCTCTACTATCACCAGAACAGCACTTCTACCTGCGTGAAAACATCAAGGGTAAACTGGAAACTGCAATTCGTGCAGTCTACAAAGAGCAAGGTGAAGTTTATAGCGCAGCTCTAAAGACAGCTAACGAGTGGTCTAAGTCGTACCTAAACCAAGATAACAACTCAGTCATCGAATTCGAGAAGGCAATCAAGCAATTAAGCGAACAGAACATCACTGTTAAATACCCTGTGAAGCTTGAGTCTCAGAATCAGTTATCTGATGTGATTCGTGAACGTCTACGCCGTGAGGTGACGGTAATGACCTCGGAGGAGAAATAATGATTCGTTTGATTTTTCTTTTCCTTGTACTCGGTGCAGGTCTGTTTGTCGGCACTCAGTTTTCAGGTCAACAAGGTTATGTGCTGATCTCAATTGCCAACAAGACGATTGAGATGAGTGTGACAACAATGGCTATCTTTGTGATTGTCCTTTTGGCTGCACTGTTTGGCTTAGAGTACCTATTTAAGAAGCTTATTTACGCTAGCTCAACAACTTGGAACTGGTTCAGTGTTCGTAAACTTAAGCGCTCTCGCCGTTATACCAATGAAGGCATAATCAAGCTTCTTGAAGGTGACTGGAAAGGTGCTGAGAAGAAAGTGACACGTTGGGCAAATCACCACGACATGCCTCTGCTTTGTTACCTAGTGGCCTCTCAAGCAGCGCATGAGCAGGGCAATACCGCTGAACGCGATAAATACATCGAACTGGCTAGCCAACAAGACGATTCTCTATTGGCCGTTGAGCTAACTAAAGCCAAACAACAGATCAGCGAATCAAACTACGAAGCCGCTTTCGATACGCTTTCAAATCTTAAAGGTTCACACCCGAACAACACTGCAGTCCTGGGCTTACTAAAAGCGACCTACATGCAGCTTAAGTTATGGCAACCATTGCTGGAACTAACGCCTAAGCTCGCTAAGAACAAGCTCCTAACAGCAGATGAGCAGCGTGAACTAGAGCAGAAAGCACAATGTGGTTTGCTTCACGATGTGGCACAACAACAAGGCAGCGAAGGCTTAATCAGTCACTGGAACAAGCTTTCAAGAAAACAAAAGCAAAGCTCACACCTTGTCTCTTGTTTCGTAAAACAACTGATCGCACGTAAAGCCGATGCAGAAGCTTTCACAGTTATCAAAGAGAACATTGCTAAAACAGGTTCGAACGAGCTCTACATGCTACTTCCAGAGCTGAATCTTGCTGATCACCATCCAGTGGTTGTTATGCTAGAGCGCGCTATCAACAAAGATAACAATAACGCAGAAGCACACAGTGCATTAGCTCAGTTCTATCTAAGAGAACAAAAATGGGCAGAAGCGCAAAGCCATTTCGAAAAAGCACTAGCACTTCGCTCTAATGTTTCAGATTACGGATATCTATCTGATGCACTAGAGAAGCAGAACTTAACCAAAGCAGCCCACGAGGTATCTCGTAAGGCACTCGCTCTAGTTCAACCAGCTTAAATCTCGCTGTATAAATAAGAAGCCGATGCCCAGCATCGGCTTTTTTGTATCTATAAATTACCTCTCAACAAGCCCTACCTCCACAGTATCCCACCACAGAGCAAAGTCATCTAGACCAATCACATAACCAAAATCAAAGAGGGTTAAGAAATAGCACTAAAATGCAGCCCCTCACTAACGCTTAGCGAAGCATTAATGCCAATTCTAATAAGAGCATCAAAATAAGAAACACCCCCTTTAGACACGATTAGAGGAATGAAATATCCACGATAGACTACCAGTCACATCTTCCATTGTAGGGGAGATCATGTAGCGTCCAACCTCTGAACCTGTTTGTTACCAGAAACTACCAAGGTAAAGTCACTGTTGAGGTTAGGACTTTCATATCACGCTAGACTGAAGAAGTAATTGAAAATAAGTAACCTTATAAGACATTGCCAGAGCGATGAGAGTCTAAGACCTCGTGATCAGTAGCGTAATAATTAGGGGAACGGACATAACCTTTTCGGGAAGGTTTCGACCGCTGCACGTGACACTATGTTTCAGATAGAAGAAAGCCCGCTATTTCTAGCGAAGCTTCTTAATAAAAATCGTAATGACTACCTTGTAAGAGAGAGGAGAGCGTTAGTCAAAGAGCAAATTGTCGAAACCCACAAAGCACGCGACTCTACTCGTAAGACTAGACCTTCAGATAAGTTATGGAGTGTGGGGAGGGTTCTGGGTTGTGGACAAATCTTTTGCTTACTCTATCGACTGAAGAGTGACCACAGTGACTCAAATACAATAAAGCCCAAGCAGTTATACTTGGGCTTAGCATAGTGGTGGAATTGCTGAGCTGGTATTCCATCGGACTCGTACACAAACCGGACTCATTGGTAGAAGACCAAATTATCAAACCCCAGAAACGACGAAAGCCTAGTCGTAAGACTAGGCTTTCTAAAAGGTTTGATGTAGTTGAGTTGTCATTCTATCTATTTGCAAATTGATTACTGAATATACATTTTCGATAGATGTAAAAAAGCCCTGCTATTTCTAGCAGGGCTTCTCTAATAAGTGGCGGAGTGGACGGGACTCGAACCCGCGACCCCCGGCGTGACAGGCCGGTATTC
>NZ_VTXF01000034.1:0-57538 GCF_013114585.1 Vibrio sp. 99K-1 | reverse complement strand
TTCCGTGGTTCAGTTCACAACACAATTTCTGACATCCTTGGTGGTGTACGTTCAACTTGTACATACGTAGGCGCAGCAAAGCTTAAAGAGCTAACTAAGCGTACAACTTTCATCCGTGTACAAGAGCAAGAGAACAACGTATTCGGTAAAGAGTAATCTGAACGAATTCGAATAGTTTGAAAATCAAGAGCCGCTTTTTAGCGGCTCTTTTTTGTTTATTCAGCTTTAATGCCAAAGTAACTATCTTGAAGTAAATATGGGGTACACATTGCCGGAGCTTGCATTGGTTGGTTCATAGATTGGAAATTGATCGTACGGTTTAGCGGGTCGTCTTTAGGTTTTGAGACTAATGGCATAGACCCAATATTTGTCGTGTCATCGAACAGGTTATGGTAGATGTTTGTGTAGGTACTTTTGTTATCGGATTCATAATAAAAGAATGCATCTTCTTCTGAACGTGAGAATGTAACGTTTTCTAGAGTTAGCCCGTTGATGCGTGAGTCAGCTATCTTATCTACTATGCTGGTTTTCCCATTGTCCCCAGTAGGTTCACCGATAACTGTTATATCAGCTAGTGTAACGTTCGTTAAGGTTGACCTGGATACATTCCTACTAAGCAGAGATAGCGGCGATGACGAGTGGCGGCTTACAAATGCATTCAAAAGCTCTAGGTTGTTAATACTAGAGCGAGAAATACGTGAAGAGAGTAAGTCTTTAATGGCTGCCAATTTTACCCCCACAAGATCAATTGAGACATCTGTAAGCTCTTTGTTATCAAGTGAATAAAACAGCTGGTTGAATGGTGCACCTGTGGTTTCTATGTTTATGAATTTGACGTTTCGCCAATGGTCATCGATGTCAAACAAGTGATCAAAGCTGTTTTCATTATGGATAGAAGTGTTTTTAAATGTGATGTTATTTAAATTTGCCTTGGTTAATTTATATCCTCTTTCACTTTTGAAGTTCAGGTTCGTGATGGCATGGCCATTACCATTAATTACTCCCGATAGGCTTTCAACTAAGGTCGGGGCACTTGTACAATCTAGATTATCGACAATATCGATGTACAGTGGTCTGTTTTTTTCATTGTATATGTCTACTAGCTGATCACAGCTAGTTACAGAATAGTAGCTTTGAGCAAATAGCGTTGGTGAAAAGAGTACTGGTATAGAGGCAGTTAAGAGTGGTAATAAACGTCGCACGTAAATGATTCCTTTAGTTTTTTGTGGAGCATGCGAAGTTAGTTAGTCTTTCGGATGTATGCAACATAATCATATGAATTAGGTTGCAAACATCACAAATATGAATGAATTGTCGATTCAAGTGTTTGGTGTCTAATCGTAGAAGCTGAACCTGAATGAGCTAAGATACGATTAGTAATACCGAATACTAATCGTAGCTTATCAAACAGTCTGGATCAGTTTGCTAACAAGCTTTCCTTCATTCCAATTTCACAACCTACAAATGTCGATTCTGATAGCTCTACATGCAAGTAATAGCGCTCCGGTTGGTTCATCGCCTGTTGGAAAGTGCCAATGCATCTATCTAAACGTTGTGGTTTCTCGTAAGCGCTTTGTCGCCACTCGATGCGAATTCTCTGCCCCGTGTACTTTTCAACGCCACTCAGGCTATGTTGCTCACCACCGAGTTTGAAAGCGGTGACTTGATCAAATAAGAATAATTCGCTGGCTGAAGCTGTGTTGAGCGATAGTAGTGCTAATAATGCGAGTTTAATTTTCATTGGGAGTAGCTCTTTAAAATAACTTTCAGTTACGCAGTTTGTGGACTTTACCTTTCACTTATGGTGTGAGAGATAAAATTAGTCATTAATAAATTAGAAATCTTAGATGTTAAATTTAATGGTGGTGATACCTTAATTTAATTGGAGGTTAATATAAGCATGGTTTCAACTTTATCAATGTTTAATTTGATATCCTTTATTTTAATTTCAGTTATTTGGAATGTGAAAGAGATAAATAAAGGTCTATATCTATAGTTTTAACTTTAATTAACACTATCATTAGTTAATTATGGCTCACAGTGTTTTGTATATTTATTGTTTTAATTGTATTTTATTCTTCTTGTATAGTTGATTGTAATCACAGATGGATTTTTTATTTTTTAATTCATGCTTTACTGGGTTGAACTTTTTATCAGGATAAAAGATATTCTCGCCAAAATATGAAGGAAGTAAATAATGAAGAATATCACCCCACTAGTAATGTTATTAATTTCAGCGAGCGCTGCGAGTGAAACCTATATTGTTAGCCCGAATACAAAGCACGGGCTCCCAACCCTGACTGAAGAACCTAATCTGTATCAAGCACCTAGTTTTGACTTTTTCGACTTTAGTGAGGGGTATTTGGCACAGAGGGCTGAAGCCAGTGCCTTGTTACCAATAGCGCTTAATAGCATAGATAGAGTGTGTATTAGTACTACCTTTAGCGAGATAGATAGAGAGGAGCGTTACCCGCAATCCGGTGTTTTGGTCTATACGTATGCGACAAACGCTCAAGGTAAAAAAACGCACAACACCACTATCGGTGACAGAATACCGTTGGCAGAATTATCGCAGCATTGTTTGGACGAATCATCATGGGTTTATGATAATTGGTTGGCAGACAAACGTATCGACTTTACCCCTTATAGCTCAGTGTTCGCATTGATTGAAAATGTCAATGTCGTGGTTGAAGGAGACTTATCTTTGTCTCAAGATCCTGTCGAGTTTGTTGAGCAGTATTTTGATTTCATCACTAAGGTCGGTTTTAACCAGTCTGCAAGTTTCTATCATACGGATGCCATTAGAGAGCTCAAATCAATCATTATGGAAGGTCTTCAAAACGGAAATCAGAACGTTCTTGATATCGTGAATATTGCCTTTGGTACCGGAGCTGCTAGAGAAGACATCGCGGTTATGGATGATAAAGTCTTTATGAATACTTTCCTAAATATTCGCAAGATTGCTCAAGGCTCCAATATTGCTAAATTATCTTCCTTCACTGTAATTAATGACTTTGATTACCAAGGTCAAAAGTATATTACGGTCGAGAAAAAAGAGCAGTTCGGGGACCGAATCACTACTCAATATGAAATTATTACACTTAAGAGTGAAGGTGAATATTGGATGCTTAATATGTCTGGTGACATAAAAGCTCTTCTTGGTATGTAAGTGCTTTGCTTTTAAGTTCGTGAATTTAAAAAACACTAATATATAAAGGAAAGTAACAATGAATGCTCGAGTATTATTGACGTCTTTAATTTCATTTATTTCACTACAAGCTGCGGCTTATGACGTGTCATATGTCGCTCGACAGATTCAATGTGGTTAACTGATGGCATATTTAAGAGTTTGTATTACTCCACGTCTACGTCACGATTGCTGATTGACTTTGTTTCTGAGAGTGAGATACGAGATGACAGACCGATATTTAACGGGTTCTGGAGATATTAACTTTGTGGCGAGACCTCAATAGTAAGCCGATTCAACGTATATGAATTGAACAAAAAAGAGCGGCACGTTAGGCGCTCTTTTTTTGTTTGAGTCGTACTTTTGGAATTGGAGGCTACGTAGGGCCTCGTCATTTGCTCTCAGTGATGTTGTTGAGCTCAGTTATTTTGCATAGTTTGAAGGAAACAGCGCTCGCTTCGCTTCTTCATCACGTTCGGTTTTAAACTCAATGTCTTTACCAATCTCGCGGGCACGCAGTGCGGCAGGGCGAGTGTTGATGGCGTTAAACCAGCGCTTCAGGTTCGGGTAAGGCTCTAAGCCTTCTTCACCAAGCACGACAGGCGCTTTATCAATCCAGCCCCACGCGGCTACATCGACAATGGTGTACTCATTCCCGACGATAAATACACGGCCTTCCATATGTTTTTCTAGCACTTCGTAATGACGCTGTGCTTCACGCAGGTAACGGTTCACTGCGTAGTCTAGGCCTGCTGGTGCAGCATGGCGGAAGTGTACCGATTGGCCAGAGTATGGGCCAAGTCCGCTCGCGATAAACATCATCCAAGAGAGCAGTTCAGCTCTGTCTTCTGGCTGACCACCAAGCTTGCCTGTTTTCTCAGAGAGATACAGAAGGATAGCGTTCGAATCGAACACGCGTTGTCCTTCATCTTCGATCGCAGGTGTTTTTCCGTTCGGGTTGATTAAGCGATATTCCGGCGTGTGTTGTTCGCCTTTTAAGGTATCAACTGGAACGAGTTCAAAATCTAGGCCTGTCTCTTCTAGAAACAGAGCGATCTTCATTGGGTTTGGGGTTTGGTGAAAATAGAATTTAAGCATGGGTAACTCCTTGTATTGGTAATTCATTAAAACACCACTTGAACGATCGTTCAATAATTGATTTTAATTTCTCTGTGAATCTTCAATTTTGTATTTGAAGCCCATGTGTTTAGAACTTCGTTCTCAGAGAGAAATTCAAAATCGATTTATCGTTTAAGATAGGCTATAAGTTGTTGAATAAGTGAGCATTAAAGAGAGGCTTAGACCTATTTCTAATGTGGATTCCGGATCTCTCGCTGATGAATTTTAGAGGGGTTAGAGGGCGTAGAGCTTGCAGTTATATATTTCAAAATAATGAGTAATTTCTTTTCAAAATCAGAATTTTCTTAATCATTAGACTTACTGAGAGGTTCGAAATCGTGATCTGCTGCCACACCTTATGCAACAAATGAATATTAACCTTAGAGATTCTGGTGTGGTTCACAGTTTTTTTATTTTGGGGACTTACATTGGGGGACAAATCTGATGTGAACACTTATCTACACAGGATACCCTCATGAAAAAGAACATTCTCGCCCTCGCTCTTGGTGGCATGCTGGCCTTTGGCGCAACCCCATTTTCGTTTGCTGCTAACGATGGCGCAGTTCAAGCTTCTGCGGATTACGCGCAGTTAGTAACGAAGCGACAAGTGGTCGACCAATTACTTCTCGATGCGTTGCAAGCGTTTAAGTCTCCGGCAAGAATTTCTCACGCCGGTTTCACGGCAAAAATGCCAAGTAACATGGAAATTGTGACTAACCGATTGTTAGAAGCTTACCAGTTAGAACCTTACCGTACCGACTTGCTGATCTCGGCAGCGAATGCTCAGATCTACAACAAGAACGCAGAGCGCGCGATTGAGCTGTTTGAACAAGCGCTGATGGTTGCACCAGACGATGTTGACCTTCACGCTTACCTTGCGGTTTGGCAGCGTTTTGAAGGCAATGAAATTGAATCCAACAAGCACATGGAGAAGCTAGAAAGCCTGAACAAAGGTAAAGCAGAAGACATCAAACGCATTTTTGCTACGGTCGATCGCGTGCTAGAAACACCGCTTAAAGAATCTGCGGACAAAGGGTTGCTTGATGATCACGGCGCTATCGTTACTCTAGGTTATGCGCTGAATCCAGACGGCTCAATGCATCAGATCTTAATTGAGCGTCTTGAGACGACATTGGCGATGGCTAAAGCGAATCCGGATGCGATGATCGTGTTAACGGGTGGCGTGCCGAAGAACCACAAGACTGAAGGCAAGTTGATGGCGGACTGGCTTATCGATAAAGGGGTAAGCAAAGATCGCATCATTGAAGAAAACTATGCGACGAGCACGGTTGGCAATGCCTTGTTCAGTAGTTATGCGTTAGCTCGCCACAACATTAAACACGCGACGATTATTAGCTCGGCAAGCCACGTTCGCCGTGGTCAAACTCTGTTTGAAGTGGCAAGCTGGCAAACCGGCCCTCAGGGCATTACTTTCGATACGGTTTCTTACCCAGACAAGCCACTCGCAGATCTTAAGAAAGCAAGTGATGGTGAGCTATTAGGTATCTACCGTGATGCCCTTAGAACTTATGGGATGTGGAGCTACCGTTCTTACCCGTTAGAGTCTCGCTAGGTTTCACGTTACTTCACAGTAGGCAAAGTATAAGTTGCTAGTACAATCGAGCACAGCTAGATGGTATGCTGTGCTCCTATTTTATTTAGTGTTTCAAAGGTAAAAAGATGAACCCGATTCTAGCAATGTTGAAAGAGAACAATATTAGCGACGCACAGATCAGCGAGCTATTCCAAACGTTGACTGAAAACCCTCTTGCAGCAATGGCGACGATCAGCCAACTTGGTTTACCACAAGACAAGCTTCAAATGCTTATGGGTCAGGTAATGCAAAACCCTGCGCTAATCAAAGAAGCCGTTGAAGAGCTTGGCTTAGATTTCTCTAAGGTTGAAGCCGCTAAAGAGCAACTTCAAAAATAATCGAGTCTGAATGAGCTAATACCGGTTTAGCTTAATCTGCATTCAATAAAAAGGTCGTTTAAGTTCAGCAATAGCTGCCTTAACGGCCTTTTTTGATCTTGGTGGTAAGTTAGAGCTTTGGTTGAGTTACTTTCAATCATCTTATCTGACGCAATACATACCGACCGTTTCAACATAATTGACAGCAAACTTGCCAAACTAAAAATCATATTGACAAATTACTTACTAAACTTGATTAACCTATGCGCGACTTGATATGTGTACCTTGGTTAACTGTGCATTTGTATAGAGATAGCCCTAATAAAGGGAGTAAATGTTAAGCAATGTACTGGTTACCAATGAGTCACAACAAAAAAGAAAAGGGCAACTGGCTAGGTCCTTTATTGAGCAGTGATTTATAGGAAATGAGTTATGAAGTATTTTAAGGAAACCGCTTTAGCGAGCCTTGTGCTGGCTGGGCTTGTCGGTTGTGGTGGTGACTCTGGGTCATCAAGCAGTACGACACCCATTACTTTGAGCGTGAGTGATGCGCCTGTCGATGATGTTAAAGATGTGACGGTGACATTCAGTAAGGTCGCTTTACTTCCCCAAGGAGAAGGTTCGCCACTGATTTATGATGTATATAAAACGGACGAAAATGGCGATTATGTTGATGAGAACGGCGATCCTTTGCCAGATGGTGAGGACCCTATTCCATTAAGTGTGAATTTGTTGGATTATCAAGGCAGCGATGCGCTTCCTTTGATTGAAAATGAGGTCATTCCGGTAGGCAGCTATAAGTTGTGTGTGTTCGCAAATGACGGCGATCATCCAACAGATCCATCATATGTCGTAGATGATAATAATGTGGAACAAAAGTTAACGGTGAAAGGTAATGGCGCGTGCCCGCAAGGTGTGGGTAAAGAAGATAACGCTGGCGTGCTTTACTTTAATGATTCATTTAATGTGAACCAACAGAGTAACGATTTTGTTGTCGAGTTCGATCTTCGACGAGGCCTAAAGAACAGTTCAACCTATCCTGATTACACTATTCAAAGAACGTCTGTAAGCCTTATCAATACGGTTGAGACCGGAAATATTGAAGGTACTGTTGCGAAGCAAACCTTTGATGCTTGTAGGCTTACAACCGATAATACCTTTGTTCAGGCGGTCTACTTGTATGAAGGCAACATCGACAAAGATGACATGACACCGATTGGTGGTAGTGAGGAAGTAAAACCCGTCACTTCAGCTTCCGTTGTGCTTGGTGAAGACCAAACTAATTTTGAATTCTCACTGGGCTTTATTGATCCAGGTACTTATTCATTGGGTTATACCTGTACTGCGCAGCATGACAGTGATGAAGACAATGCAGCGCCACTAGCCGCTGGGTTCGCAATATACGAAGCTCAAAATGGCGTGCAAGTCACCGTAGGTCAAGACAGCCAAGTGTCGTTTTAAATCTTTGACGTGATTTAGCATTCGAATAAAAACGGCCTCTTATTTGGAGGCCGTTTTTGATCATGTCACCTAGCTAGCATGAATTTGACGCGCATTGAGTGTGACTCTAGGGAAGTGATAATGTAACGTTGTATCTCTTACTTTAACCTAGCGAAATGTACTCTGGCGTTGCTCATGAAATCTAGTTTAAGCATTCGATCTTACACCAAGCAATTTAATACCCATGCTCATGATGACCATCACCAATTGGTATTGCCGATCCAAGGCAGTATCAATATCGAGATGGTGGGGTATGTCGGCAAGGTGGCCGTGGGTGAATGTGTGGTGATTCCAGTAACCACAGCGCATGCGTTTAAGGCGGATGAGGCGGCGCGGTTTATTGTCGCGGATATGGCGGAGTTGCCGCAGCACTTGTTGGAGCATGAGCTCTCGGTTTTCACGATAACGCCACCTTTGATGAGCTTCTTGTTGTTTGTTGAGAAGCAGCTGGAGTATCAGGTCGATAGCGGTATTGAGTCATCAATCGTGGATGTGTTTTCACTGCTGTTAGAGCAACAACAAGTGAGCAAGAGCATCGACCCAAGAATCCGTGCGGTACAAAGGTTGATTGCGGATAACTATACCCAGCCGTTATCCATTTCACAGCTTGCAGAAACGGCCTGTTTGAGTCCCACTCAATTTAAAAAACGCTTCAAAGAGTGCCTGGGCATCAGTGCGCTTAAATACATCACTCGCTATCGTATGGAGAAAGCCCAAGCCTTGTTAACTCATACCGATTTACCGGTTCAATTGATTGCTGAAAATGTGGGCTATAGTGATGTGTCTGCTTTCAGTCGTCGCTTCTCTCAGCACTTTGGCATGTCTCCAAGGGCGTTTCTAGGCTCAATGAAAGACAGTCTTTAGAAACAACAATAGCGTCCTTTCAGCAAACTAACTTTTATCAATCTTCACTATTATCTATTTCAGAACTGAAAATTGGGTAATAGAAATGAATCTTGCCATCAATCGCGTTAACGAATTCCAAACGGGCACTTTGGCCATCTTGTTTGCTTCCATTTTATGGGGCACGACAGGCACCGCCGCAAGCTTTGCACCTGATCTAAGCCCCTTAGCTGTTGGTGCTTTCTCTATGGGCGTCGGCGGTCTAATGCAAGCGGGCTTGGCGTATCGAAAAGTCCTATTCGCTTTCGACAAACTTTTACAGAACAAGAGGCTGTTGGCAGTGAGCGCTTTGGCTTTGGCGGTCTATCCTTTAGCTTTCTACTCTTCAATGAAATTATCAGGTGTGGCGATTGGTACAGTAGTTTCGATTGCAACCGCACCTTTCTTTTCGGCACTATTAGAGTGTCTGATTAGCAAAAAAAACAATATCAACAAACGTTGGCTCACTAGCTTTTCGATTGGTGTGGTGGGTATTGGGTTGTTGGTGTTTTCAGAATCTTCATCAACGAATGAATCCGGTGATGATCTCAAGCTGTTAGGTATTGCTTTAGGTTTGCTCGCTGGATTGTGTTACGCCATTTATTCTTGGGCGACAAAAGCACTGATCGATAAAGGGATTAAGTCACAAGCGGCGATGGGCAGTATTTTTGGCCTTGGTGCGATGCTGTTGCTGCCAACGCTCTGGTTTACGGGGGAGAACCTGTTTTCCTCGCAGATTAACGTATTAGTCATCAGTTATCTGACGTTAATTCCACAATGCTTGGGCTATATCGCGTTCAGTTTTGGTTTACGCCACGTGACCGCGAGCAGTGCCAATCTGCTGACCCTGTTTGAACCAGTAGTTGCAGCGGTGCTTGCCGTCTGCGTTGTCGGTGAGCTGATTCCTTTTATAGGTTGGCTAGGTATGTTTCTGATTGTGCTGTGCTTGTTGATACAGTCGAAGCCAGCTAAAGGAACGCTATAAGTATTTGTTTTGTTGTGCCTAATTGAAATTTATTCATGCGTAATTCTTATAATTGAATAAAATCAGTATCTCAGTTGTGAGAGTGCTGTTACTATCGCTATCAATAGTCGGGGGGCATATACCTTATTTGGTGTTTGCTGAGATCGTTAGTCGAGACCCGTTGAACCTGATTCAGTTAACACTGGCGTAGGGAACTATAAGCACTCGATCTACGTCTGCACTCATGAAGACTGTTCATGAATCCAATGCGACTTCTCCTTCGATCGGTGTTCGTTCTCCTACGCCTTGTAAGATAGTAGGAGCGACAATGACACACAGTTCTATTTCAAAAGATTTAACGCCAAAAGCCTCAGCTTCACAGCACTCTGCTGATGATTCGATTCGAACGAACACTCCGATTGTATTGACGATCGCTGGCTCAGACAGTGGCGGCGGTGCCGGTATTCAAGCTGATATTAAAGCCATGTCTGCGACAGGTAGTTTCGCTTGTTCGGTAATTACCGCGATCACTTCTCAGAACACGCAAGGCGTTTCCGCCATTTTTCCTATTCCACTCGACCATGTTGCTAGCCAGTTAGATGCGGTTTTCACTGACTTAAATATCGTGGCCGTGAAGGTCGGCATGTTGGCCGATTCGCAAATCATCAAAGTCGTTGCTGACAAAATTAAGCAGTACCAACCTAAGCACTTAGTGATTGACCCTGTGATGGTCGCGACAAGTGGTGACCTTCTTCTAGAAAACTCAGCTATCACGACGCTAAAACAAGAGTTGATTCCGCTGGCAGATATCATTACTCCTAATTTACCTGAAGGCGCAGCATTAACAGGCAAGCCAGTACCTGAAAGCGAAGCTGAAATGCAGGGCATGATTGAAGACCTGCGCGCACTAGGTGCTAAAGCCGTTCTCTTGAAAGGTGGCCACCTAGAGAAGGATGAGAACAGTAACGATCTACTGATTCTGCCGACTACCTCTGCCTTGATTAGCGCGAAGCGTTTCCCTACCAAAAACACCCATGGCACGGGTTGTACGCTATCTTCTGCAATTGCTTCTTTCTTAGCTCAAGGTAATACGCTTCCAGAGGCTGTCGACCTAGGTAAACAATACATTTCACGCGCTATTGCACATGCTGACGAATTGAAAGTCGGTCAAGGTCATGGCCCGGTAAATCACTTTTTCGCTGGGCACGGTAATGTCCGTTAATACGGTTGGTGTTCAACTTAGCAATGCGACGCTGCGTTACCGAGATAGCGAGCGCGCGACCCTGTCGGGACTGTCACTTAATCTAAGCGCGGGTAAGTGGACAGTGCTGCTTGGGCGAAGCGGTTGTGGGAAAACCACGGTATTGCGTTACTTGGCAGGTTTGTTGGGCGACAAGGTGGAATGGCAGGGCGTATTGGCAACGTCTGATGAACTGCCTCTAACCGATCGCATTGCCTATATGGCACAGCAAGATTTGTTATTGCCATGGTTGTCGGTTATCGACAACGTGTGTCTGAGCCATCGCTTTCAGAACACCACGAACAAGCACCTAAACACAGAGCAAAAGAACCAAGCGTTCGAGTTACTCGCTTCGGTTGGTTTGGCTGATTACGCGGATACTATGCCGGATCAGTTGTCTGGTGGTATGCGCCAACGTGTTGCTTTGGCTCGAACTTTAATGCAAGACAAGCCAGTCGTGCTGATGGACGAACCATTCTCTGCGTTGGATGCGGTAACAAGACACAAGTTACAGAGCTTAGCGTATGAACTGTTAAGAGATAAAACCGTTGTGTTGATCACCCATGATCCACAAGAAGCGGTGCGTTTGGCGGATAACTTGTATGTGCTGCAAGGCACGCCTGCGAGTGCTCACTCTTTATCTGTGCCTCACACGTCAACGCCACGAGTGCTCGATGGTGAGTGTGCCGAGTTGCAACAAGCCATCTTAGAGCAGTTGGAGCGTGATTATGACTGATTTAACGCGAACTGAAGCTGCCACTCAGCCAACGAACGTACAGACTAGCACTGAGCGTTCAAGTCAGATGAATCCTGTCACGCGTTTGCTAATTAGCAGTGTTGTGATTCTCGGCTTATGGCAGCTTGTGGTCGTGGTTTTCCAAATGCCAAGCTTTATTCTGCCGGCTCCTGCTGAAGTTTTCCTCAAGCTAATTGAACGCTATGACGTGTTGCTCAAACACACTTGGGTAACTGCACAAGAAATCTTGCTAGGGCTATTACTAGGTCTGACGATGGGGCTGTTTTTCGCTCTGCAGATGTTGATGTTTGACCCATTGAAACGCTGGCTGTTGCCGATCTTGATTGCTAGCCAAGCGATTCCTGTATTTGCGATTGCGCCAGTACTGATGCTGTGGCTTGGTTATGGTATCGCCTCAAAAGTAGTGATGGCGGCGATCATAATTTTCTTCCCTGTAACTACCTGTTGTTATGACGGCCTGCGAAATACTCCGACTGGGTATCTTGATCTCGCTAAGACGATGGGTGCATCGAAATGGCAACTGCTACGCCACATTCAACTTCCTGCTGCTCTGCCAACATTGGCGTCAGGCATTCGTGTGGCAGCGGTTATCGCTCCAATTGGCGCGGTTGTTGGTGAGTGGGTGGGTTCGAGTGAAGGGCTAGGCTACCTAATGCTGCAAGCCAATGCGCGCATGATCATTGATGAGATGTTTGCTGCATTGTTTATCTTGGCGGTGCTCTCTATCTCGCTCTACTTCATCACAGACAAATTACTCAAAAAAGCTATCCCTTGGGAGAACCAGTGATGGTTCGCTAAATAACTCTTTGTTTAATAAAGCTTTGCTCAAGGCTATTTATCTAAACAAAACCTCGTTAGAAATTAGATCGACAAACACAATAATAATATTCAAAAGGAAAGGTTAACTATGAAAAACACCAAATTGGTAGGTGCAGTGGCACTGCTTGCTTCGCTAGTTTCAGGTCATGCATTCGCGGATTCGGAAAACAAGAAACTGACACTGATGTTGGATTGGTTTGTAAACCCGAATCACGGCCCAATTGTGATTGCTCAAGAGCGTGGTTACTTTGCAGAGCAGGGCCTAGAGGTTGAAATCCAAGAGCCAGCTGACCCAAGCACGCCAGCAAAACTCGTTGCAGCAGGTAAGGTCGATCTCGCAGTAACCTATCAACCAAGTTTAACCATGGATGTCGCTGCAGGCTTGCCTTTGGTTCGTGCATCAACCCTAATCGCCACACCACTGAACACGTTGATGGTGCTGGATAACGGCAAGAACGATTCACTAGCGAACCTGAAAGGCAAGAAGATCGGAATTGCGATTGCAGGTAATGAAGAAGCGACGATCGGCACCATGCTAGCTCAAGAAAATGTTGCGTTTACTGACGTCCAAACCATCAATGTTGGTTGGGCACTGTCATCTTCACTGGCATCAGGCAAGGTAGATGCAATCTGGGGTGGCTTGCGTAACTTCGAAACGAACCAACTAGCCCTTGAAGGTTATAAAGCCAAAGCATTCTTCCCTGAAGAGCACGGTGTGCCAGCTTACGATGAGTTGATTTTTGTGGCGAACGCGAAGAAACACGACGATGAAGCCATCAAAGCATTCAATAAAGCACTTGAGCAAGCAACCACTTACATTGTGAACCACCCACAAGATTCATGGAGTGAGTTTGTAGCGTATTCACCAGATACGCTAAACAACGAGCTAAACCAACGCGCATGGAACGACACATTGACTCGTTTTGCGCTTCGCCCTTCAGCGGTAGACATGAAGCGTTACGATGATTACGCGCAGTTCATGTTCGACAAAGGCATTATCAAATCACTACCAAAAGCTGCTGATTACGTACCGGCTTTTGACTAAGGAATCTCATGAAATATCAAGACTTAATCCAAGCCTGCCAGCAAGATTGGCAAGACTACACCGAGCATGATTTTGTTAAAACGCTGGCGAACGGCACATTGGCTCAGCCGTGTTTTCTGCATTACCTAAAGCAAGATTTTCTGTTTTTGAAGCAGTATGCTCGCGCGTACGCGTTAGCGATATACAAGGCTAAAACCTTGGCTGATATGCGCCGTGCATTGCCAAGTGTCCATGCTTTATTAGATTCTGAAATTTCACACCACGTGACTTACTGTGGTCAGTGGGGCTTAACGGAATCTGATTTAGAAAACGAACCAGAAGATTTCGGCACCGTCGCTTACACGCGCTACGTTTTAGACGCGGGTATGACGGGTGATCTTGTTGATCTTTACGCGGCGTTGGCTCCGTGCTCAATTGGTTATGCTGTGATTGGTAAAGCGCTGTTAGAAAGCAGTGATACTGTTTTAGAAGGCAACCCATACGCGAGCTGGTTACAGCTTTACGGTGGTGAAGAGTTCCAGTCTGGCGTGGCAACGGGCGCTGAGTATTTCAATCAGCTACTGGCTGAAATTGATATCAACAGCGAGCGCGGTCAGAACATCGTACATATATTCAAGACCGCAACGCGTATGGAAGTGGCTTTCTGGCAGCAAGGTCTAAATGCACTGAATGACTCAACAACGGCTTAAAGCAACTTTGACGAATAAGGATTACCCCATGCTAACTGAACAAATTATCCAATCGTTGCGCGCAGTACGAGAACAAAAACCACTGGTTGTGAACATCACCAACTATGTAGTGATGAACAACACGGCCAATGCGTTATTGGCGATTGGCGCTTCGCCTATCATGGCGCACTCACAGCAAGAGCTGGCAGAGATGATGTCTTTCTCTGGTGCTCTGGTTATTAACATCGGCACGTTAGACAGTGTTTGGACGCCAAGAATGCGTTTCGCGGTTGAACAAGCGAATGCGAACAACAAGGTGGTGGTTCTTGACCCTGTAGGTTGTGGCGCAAGCACACTGCGTACCGAGACCTCTCGTGAAATCGCACGTTTAGCAGATAAGTTGATCATTCGTGGTAACGCGTCTGAGATTATCGCACTAGCGGGCGATCAAGCACAGAGCAAAGGTGTGGATGCGCTTGATAGCAGTGATGCTGCGTTAGGTGCTGCACAGTGCTTAGTGGCTGAATACGGTGCAAATGTGGTGATATCTGGTGAGACAGATTACGTTGTCACCAAAGACTGCGTGGTGACGTTAAACAATGGACACCAAATGATGCCATATGTGACGGGGATGGGGTGTACTTTAACTGCATTGACGGGTGCATTTGCTGCAGTTGGTGATGAAAGCGGTTTGGCTGCTGCGGCGGTATTAGGCGTGGTTGGTGAAATAGCTGCTGAGAACTCACGCGGCCCAGGTAGCTTGCAAATGAATTTGCTTGATGAGCTGTATCAGTTAGACGAAGAGACTCTGATTCAACGTTTGAAGATTCAGTAGGGCTAATCTCACTCTAAGGCACAAGTTAGAGTTAGATTAACTTAAAAAAGCCCCCAACACTTATGTGTAGGGGGCTTTTTATTATTGGTTTGGAACTGTGTCAGCTGTGTATAGATTAGCTGGCTAGGTTCTAAATCGGTTCACTTGGCTCTCTAGGTGATGAGCAACCTCGGTTAAGTCGCTCGCTGCACCTGAAATGCTGCTTACCGACTCTTGGTTGCTTTGAGCAATAGTGTTTGCACCTTGCGCGTTTTCACCCAGTGATTTGGTAAGACGATCCTGCTCATCAACCGACACCGCGATTTGGCTGTTGGCTTGGTTCAGATCTTGGATGTGTTGATTAATCACATGTAAGTTCTGAGAAGCTTGCTGTGCTTGAGTTGAAGCATCTGAAACCGTGCTGTGGCTCTCTTTAATTGACTCTAACGCATCTTTAGCGCCACGTTGTAGTGAGGTAATGAGCTCATCAATCTGGCTTGCAGAATCTTGGGTACGTTTAGCGAGAGTCCTTACTTCATCGGCTACGACGGCAAATCCACGACCTTGTTCGCCTGCTCGAGCGGCTTCAATTGCGGCATTCAGCGCGAGAAGGTTGGTCTGCTCAGATACGCCTTTGATTACTTCCAGTATCGCGCCAATGTTCATCGACTCTTTGTGCAGGTCGGTCACTTTCTGGCTGCTGACCTGCATGCTTTCATCGGCGCTGCCAATTTCGTGCAGTGTCTTGTCTACTTCCTTGAGACCCATCGCGACATTCTCGGTCGCTTGGTTCGCGACTTGAGAGGCGTGGTTGGCACTTGAAGCTATCTCTGATGTGCTTGAAGCCAGTTGGTCAACCGCGGTAGAGATGTTCATCATTTCGCTGTTCAACTGTGTTGCGTTGGTCGAGCTGTTATTGGTCACTTGATTGAGTGATTCAGACATCTCGCCAATACGCACACTAGAGCGATTCACTTGACCTACAATATCGCGCAGAGATTCAATGGTGATCTCCATGTTAGTCAGCAGTTCACCAATCTCGTTTTTACTCTCAATGTTTACTTCAACATTCAGGTTGCCTTGAGAAAGCTCATTGGTGATTTGTTTAACCTGTGCGATGCCTTTTGTAATTGAGCGAGTGACTAACACCGCGCTTGTCATGCCGATAACTAACGCGACCCCCGTTAGCAAGATGATGATCTGAATTGAACGCGTTTCACTGGCTTGCAGCTCTGGTGTTAGCGCTTGTTTCTGTTGTTCTAGAATGCTCTGAGCATCAGCCACTGCGATAGCCAAGCTATCACCAATCGAGGAAAGGGTAGCGGTTCTTTGAGTGTTCTCCAGCATCTGTTGGTGAACTTGTTCAAAACCTTTCGCATACGCTTCACGTTGGTTAGAGAAATCTTCAATCAGTTCACTTTGATAAGGAGATGATTTAAGAGACTCAATATCGCCCTCGATACCTGGCAGAGCATACTCAAAGATATCTTTACCCGCTTCGTAGGTTTTGAGATCGTTGTTGTTCGAGTAGCTAATCACCGCGATCTTAGCCGCGAGGAAGTTCTCCATCAGCATGCCTGCGTATAAGCTCGCGTTTGGATCGTTGTTATTGTATGACTCATACAATAAGCTCTGCGCGGCTTTTAGCGCGTTAGTCTCTCTTTTGACCATCTCAACATTTACGAGCTGGTCGATCATTAGCTGGCTCTGCTTCATTGAGCCATAAGCCGCATCAAACGCTGCAATACTGTCTTGGACCAGTTGTAAGCTTGATAGGCTGTCAGTGTTTGTGGTGGTTTCGATTAAGTTATTGAGCAGTTCATCGATCGCCAATTTGCTTGATTGATAATTCGCTTCATATTGCTCATCCAATGACTCTAAGTAACGTTCAGAGGCTAAACGCATCTGAAGAAAGTGCACTTGAATGTTGCCTGACTGAGTCGCCTTGTGGCTGAGTTCGCTGTATTGGCTAAAGCCGTTTGACAAGGTTTGAATGCCTTTGTAACTCACAAGGCCTGAAATGACGAAAAAGAGCAAGCAGATGGCAAACCCCAGCTTGATCTTAAGCGCTATAGAAAGGTGGCGCATAACTATCCCTATATTTACCTGATTCCTTCATTTTGGAGTATTCCATAAAACTGTGTATCGGGCATGCTCAAAGTGAATAGTTTGTGTAATAAGTAACGCTTTAGTTAAAAAGTTCAGATTTTTCGATATGCTTTCAACGAGTTGCGTATTTGAATTGCCCCGTCTAATTTATTGATTTAAGTACTAACTCCCATGCATAGGATGTGATTTGTCGGTAAAATGACAGAAAATCAATTTTAGAAATCGACTTCAAAGGTATGCGATGAACCCTTATAAACTATATATGGTGACTGACGACCAACAAGATTTAGAAACGCTTAAGTTCGTAGTTGAGCAAGCGGTTGCTGGTGGCGTCACTATGGTTCAAGTTAGAGAAAAACATGGGGACGTAAGAGCATTTATTGAGCGTGCAGAAGCCGTGAAATCGTTTTTAGCTGGAACGGGTGTGCCGTTGATCATTAATGATCGAGTCGATGTGGCATTGGCCGTTGATGCCGATGGTTTGCACTTGGGGCAATCGGATATGCCTGCCGTGTTAGCACGCAAGCTGATTGGTTCAGACAAGATTCTTGGGTTATCGATTGAGACGGAGCAACAGCTACAAGAAGCCGATAGCTTGCCGATTGATTACATTGGTCTTAGTGCACTGTTTGCGACACCGACCAAGACAAACCTTAAGAAACACTGGGGTTACGAAGGCATTCAAATGGCGTTAGAAACGACCAAGCTTCCGATTGTTGGGATTGGCGGTATCAACGAGTCGAACATCCCTCAGCTGACTGAAACGGGTATTCACGGCTTAGCGTTAGTATCTGCAATCTGTCACGCCGAAGATCCTAAAAAGGCGACGCAAGACTTGCTAAATCTGATGGGAGAGTGAGTTTGTGGTGGCTAGAAAACAAATGAAGCGAGTCATTTGTTTTCTAGTTAGCGCGTATGAAAGCGCTCAAGGGATCTTCAGCTGAAGATAGAACCTAACTTACTGAATACACAGAGCAATGGTGCCGATGATCATCAGAGCGATGGCTGCGTACCAACCGTATTGCGAGGTTTTATCGGCAACGAAAATCTTGATGTAATTGATTTCTTCATGTGCCATCGCAATAAAGTCGGTGTAGTTAATGGATAACTCACGACTTGTCTCTTTTAAGTCATTTTGTAATTTGTTGAAAGCCTCATCGATGAAGCCTTTTGTTTCCGAAGCTGACGGCGTTGCAGCCATCGTTAGGCTGTTCCAAACCGCCATACGCGATTCATATTCACTTTCACTGACACAATTAAGTACGCGTAAATCATACTCTCGTTTGTTACGCTCTTTACCCATTTTCTCAGGGCAAATGTTTCTTAAAACGTTCACGACAAATTTTCCAAAAGGTTCATTTAGATATAAAAAAGCACTCGAAGAGCACTCATAAACTGGGGTGAATTAAATTCAAAAAGTGATCTATTTGAAGCTGTCATAGGCGATGTTAGCAATGCCCATGCTGGAGATTTGAGGTTAGGTCAGTAGTGTTAAAGAGCGACTTGGATTGATTCGTTAACCATGTATAGGCACGACAACCCCTTTCGGATCGCAGTTTAGTTATGTCACTTTGGGACATCAACTAGGGTGTTTTGTCCAGACGACAAAGATATTTATCGGTGAAATGTGTCGAAATGCGGTAGTGCGGCGAAACGCACTACCGATATTGCAGTGTAGTTTTAGCTAGTTTGCTTGCCATTGATTGTATTGCAAAGAGTATCCTTCTAGCTTCTCAATCAGACTCGTGAGCACCGGGCCATTGATGTGACGGCGTGACACCAGACACCCTACCGGAGTTATCCAGCCACCATGCTCGTGTGCAACAGGCAGGGCAACGAGTTCTCCTTTATTTATGCCTTCCATGACCATCATTTCAGGCACATTTGCCCAACCTACGTTTTGTTCTACTAGGTCGATGATGGTTTTGTGCGTGTTGGCATACCAAAGCATTGAGCTGATGCCATAGGTGAACCACAGCTCACGTTGCTTTGAGCTGCGGTGTACGCATTGTCGATAGCGTTTTAAGTCTGAATCTTGAACTACTGGTAGCTTGCTGAGCTCATGATCGGCAGAGCTGACGGTTAGGAAGCGTGCTTGGCCCAACAAAAAGAAATCCATATCAACCTTGAGCTCTCCATCCGCATAGATAATGCCGATATGTGCTTTTCCTCGTCTTACTAAATCCTCTACATCGAAGGTGGATGTCGTAATGATCTCGAAGTGTGTGATTGGAAACTGATCGGCTAGGGAGCTGATTATCTTGATGAAATTTTTATCTATGATGCTTTCATCGATAGCAACAATTAGCTCATGCTCGTCTTCTTGTGCCAGTGATTCTACTTTTTGGTCGAAGTACTTTTGTTGATCAAGAATCAATTTAGCGACAGGCAATAAAGCTTTACCTGTAGAGGTTAAAACGGGGATGTTCTTCTCTCGATTAAACAGCTCTTGGTCGATGGCAATTTCTAAGTTGGCGATCGACTGACTAACACCGGACTGAGCTCGTTTTAACTTACGCGCTGCCGCAGAAAAAGAGCCACTTTCACACACAGTGACGAAGACTTTTAATTGCTCAAAACTGTACATGTTATCTCTCGCGACTTTGGGATTAGACTGAATTGCTCAGGCTATCACTATTCGTGATGGCTGTTAACTTTCTCTTATTATTTCGGGTGACATAATCCTAGCTAATCCAACACATACTTGATTATTTAGAGGAATGTATGAGTACGTTAGAAAGAGTGTTTCACTCAGTGTTATTCGAAGTTTTGGCCGTAACGCTTTCAATAATCGGCTTAGCAATATTTACCGATCACGATGTGAGTGCCTTATCAGGAACCATGATAGTTGTTGCTACCATCGCGATGGTTTGGAACTACTGCTTTAATCGCATTTTTGATCGCTACTTCACCGGTGAGAAATCAGAGCGTTCATTGAAATTACGAGTGTTTCACGTCGTGTTATTTGAAGCGGGTTTGCTCATTGCAACTATCCCCGTCATGGCTTACTTACTCAATGTAGGAGTTTGGCAGGCATTCTTGATGGATATCGGCGTGACCATTTTTATTACCATTTACGCGTTTCTGTTCAATCTGGTATACGACCATGTTCGAGTTATTTTGGTGCGTAAAGCTCAGCCTCTAACTCAATAAAAGGGTTCGATACTAATACTCACAAGTTACACGTGTCATGGTTACTAACCAGTTGTTTATTGGTGAGTTTAATGAACTGTTCTGGTTAGTAAGCCTATGTGAAGTTGTGTTAAATCTGCTATCTTAAGTAAGGAAACAATTTAAGTTCATGAATGAACAGAATAAGAGGAAAGGATGCCTAATACCCCTCATACAATGGCAGTGGTCGATAAGAAAGAGGTTGAGCTTTTCGCTGAACTACTGAGCCACATCGATGGCGAAATCTACACCTTGTTACGTAGCGCAAAAATCCCCAACGATATTCTTACTAGTAATGATCATTACGATTATCTCCCAGAGACAACTATAAAAAATGTGGTCAAGATTATGGGAGAATCAGCATCACGAGAAGAGTTTTCGCTGTTTATGTGGAGCTTTTGCAAGCAAACCTATGTGCCCAGGTTTGTGGCAAAACTGAATCAACAGGACTCCCTGAAAAGTGCACTTGACCAATTTAGTGAACAGCTAAAGTTGGTATCCAATGGTGCTCACGTCTATACCAAACACGCAGGTGGTAAGTGGTGGTTTGTTCGTGAGAAGCCATTTACAAACGCTCCTTGGTTTAAGTTTGCTGAACTGTTCTCGGTTATTTTTATTAATGAACTGATTTCAGTGTTAACGCAGGGGCGTTGGAAGCCATCGGAAGTCGGTATTCAGAGTGATGACCTTGAATGCTTCCAATCTTTGCCTCAAATGGGTAGCGCTCAGTTTTTCACACACAGGCCAGTTACGGCTTTTGAAATCCCAGAAGCGATCATGCTTGAGCCAATTATTTTGCCTAAAGCCCCCCCTGTTCTTGAATCCAGTGCTCCTTTGCCTAGCTCTTTCTTAAGTGCTTTTAAACTTGTCATTAAACCGTACCTGACTATGGGAAAACTCCCGATTAGTCTCGCTTCTGAAATCTTAAACATGCATGTCAGGACTATCCAGCGCCGTTTGGAGCAAGAAGGAGTCGTCTACAAAACTCTGATAGAGGAGATGGTATTGGAGCAAGTATTGGAATTGCTTAAGCAGCCAGATTTGTCGATTACACAAGTAGGGGCAAAGATGGGCTATTCCGATTCATCTCACTTCACTCGTGCGTTTAAGCGTCAAATGAACATGACGCCAAGACAGTACCGAAAAGAGCACAGCTAATGTCGGTAAGCAACAGTCTATAAGTAGCAGTACAAAGCTATCAGTAAGAGATCCGGCAATAACAACTCCGAAGTGAAACTCTAGCCAGTGACTAAAAATTCCAGCCTGAACGCAGAATTATTTATTGTCACCAAATGGCCATTTATCAACCTTGAATGCTGGCAACATCACTACTAAGTTATTGAATGTGGATGAGTTGTTTTTGCCTCGATTATTTCACAGAATTTTGATTAGATTTTTGTGAGTGTCATGACCAATAAAAACATCTTTGAAACCTCATAACACTCATTAGTAGTTACGGAATCGTTATGGGAAGTGGACGCCACTAACAAACGGAATCAAGGTGTAAAAATGAAAAATGCAGGCTTAAAGCTCTCTGTTGTTGCTCTTTCGTGCTCATTTGCTCTTTCTGCAAATGCAGCATCAACGCTATTTACTAACGTCGATGTGTTCAATGGTACTGAAAACAAATTGTACGAAGACCATCACGTATTAGTCGAAGACAACCTAATCAAACAAATTTCGGCAAACCCAATTGAAGCCAGTGAAGCTACCGTCATTGAAGGTGAAGGTAAAACGTTAATGCCTGGCTTAATCGATGGCCATGCCCACGTTATGATTAACTATAATTTTGGTGACATCGAATCCAATAAAGATCTCACTGACATCTCTATTCATGCAACGCAAGTGGCTAAGCGCTACTTAGATGATGGTTTTACAACCGTTCGTGATATGGGCGGACCTGCCTTCGGTTTGGCTCGCGAAATTGAGAGTGGCAATGTTGTTGGTCCTCGAATTTATCCGTCTGGTGCATTTATCTCTCAAACATCAGGTCATGGTGATTTCCGAGATAGAAGTGATCCCGGTTTCACGCCTAATTCGGTAGGGGATATTTCTAACTTTGAAAGAATGGGCATTGGCGCTGTAGCCGATGGCGTGCCTGAAGTTCTCAAAGCGACAAGACTGAACTTACGCAATGGTGCGACTCAGATAAAGATCATGGCCGGTGGTGGTGGTTCATCTCGATTTGACCCGATTGATACCACTCAATACTCGGTAGACGAAACCTGTGCCATCGTTGAAGCAGCAAAAGATTGGAACACTTATGTTGCTGCGCATACATTCAATGATCGCTCGGTAAACCGTCTTCTTGATTGTGGTGTAAAAACCTTTGAGCACGGATTCTTTATTAATGACGACACGATGAAGAGAATTGCAAAAGAGGGCGGATATGTTGTTCCACAAATGTGGGGGCTATCGCCAGATCTAGCAAAGAACCCTCTTATGCCTGCAGAAAAACTTCCTATGGTTGCTCAGCTTCAAGAGCAGTACGGTGACTACGGTAAACGCTTACTTGAAAATAACGTGAAGGTTGTTTTTGCATCAGACTATGTAGGTGCAGACTCAGATGCCGAGCGAGCTCGTCGTTACGAAATCTACTGGAGAACGCAAGCGTTTGGTAGCAACTTCGAAGTGCTAAAACAAATGACTTCTACAGCTGGTGAAATGTTAGCAATGTCAGGCCCTAGAGGCACAACCCAAGGCAAGTTAGGTGTTATCGAAAAAGGTGCCGTTGCAGATATCTTATTAGTAGATGGTAACCCATTGGAAGACATAAAGGTATTAGGTGCGACCACCGAGTGGTTTGACGCCGATCCTGAATACAAAACTATCGATACGATTAAATTGGTAATGAAAGATGGCGTTGTATACCGCAATGAAATGTAATCTTTGGCTTGATGTTTAATAGTTAGGTAGGGGAGTGCCTCCTCTACCAAACTTAGCTTAACGATGTTTTTGTGAGGTAAAGTTTCATGGTTATTTTGAAGCCAATTTTTTCGCTGTTTGTATTTTGTTGTTTGTCGTTTCCAGCACTAGCTAACGAAGTGAAGGTTACATACTGGGACGAGCTAGTTCCAAGCATGGATTTGATAGAAGACCCATTTCAAAAGCTTGATCGGAATCAGATGTTTGATATGGCGACCATTGCTCGCTTTAAAGACGCGCAAACTGAAGACGGTTTTGTCGCAAGTGACGAAGCAAAACAGGAAATAGTGGAAGTAACAGAAAGGCTTAAAAAGCAGGACGTGGATGTTGAAGCGTTGTTTGTTGCTCGTGAGCAGATTATGAAGCAGCGAGAAGCGTTAGGTTCTAAACCAAATAATGAGGTTGTAGGTAGTAAGCATCGAATCCCTGGCTATATCACTCCGATTGAAATGGACGGAACTAAAGTTACTAAGTTCTTCTTAGTGCCTTCTGCCGGAGCTTGTATCCACACGCCACCACCTCCAGCGAATCAATTGGTGCTGATAGATTACCCTCAAGGCATTGAATTAGTGAGCTTAATGACGCCGGTTTGGGTTGAAGGTGAGTTAACTGGGCATCAATCGAAAGAAAATGTGAATTACTCTGACGGCGCAGCCAACGTGCAGTCGGTATATGCAATGAAAGCGGACGGTATAGAACAGTATCAACCTTAAGCTAACGCACCTAGTGCGCTCCAATCTCATGTTGGAAGTATTTAAATCACCCAGTGTCATCAAATGACAATTTTCAATGTGAGTAATAACTAAAATAAAACTAACTTAAAAAGCACTGGTGACATGATGAATTCAAGATTATCTAAAGTAAGTATGGCAATTGTGATGGCGGCTAGCCCAATGAGCGGCGTTGTTTATGGCGCCAACTTTGAGGGCCCTGACTCTGTTGAAAATACAATTGCAGAGCAGAAAGCACAAAAGAAATCTTGGCGAGAGTCATTAGCCGAGGATGGTTTTACCTTTGGTGCCGATTACTTTGCTTTAGGGTTAACCTCTGGGGATGGTGCTGGTGGTGATAGCGTTAATGCCTCATCAGGTGTCGCTCGACTCTATGGTTCATGGCACCTGCTAGGCAAAGATACACAGAACTCAGGTAGCTTGGTGTGGAAGGTCGAGCATAGGCATGCTTATGGCGATACTGCGCCAAAAGACTATTCATTTGGACCTCTTGGTTACGTCGGGGCGATTGGTCCAGCATACAGCGACCAAGGTTTTCGAGTGACAGACTTGAACTGGAAGCAAAAAATAAATGACGGTAAAGGCACTATCGTTGTCGGTTGGCAAGATGTGACGAACTATGCCGATGTCTACGCTCTCGCAAGCCCTTGGTCTGGTTTTACGAACTTAGCATTCTCGACAGGCTCTGGCGCAATGGGTCTACCGGATGATGGTGTATTAGCGCTCTCTGCTGGTCATATGCTGGGTGAGAACTTCTATGTTGTCGGTGGTATTGCTGACGCTAATGGTAAGTCTGATGAGATTTTTGATGGCTTTGACACAGCCTTTGGTAGCGATGCTTCTTACTTTACCACGCTGGAATTAGGTTGGACAGCTTCGCAAGAGCAGATCTATACCGATAACTTTCATGTGACCTTCTGGGACTTCGGTGACGATACGCGTCATAGTAATAGTTTATCTGCGGAAGGTGGCTCAGGCGTTAATTTCTCGTGGAGTCAGTTCACGAGTGACCAAGTGATGCCGTTTGTTCGCGGTGGGTTATCAGAAGGGGATGTAGCCCTTTACGATAAATCGATTTCTGTTGGTATGGGTTACTTTGGATTAGGAAAGCCAACCAACAACTTAGGTGTGGCACTGAACTGGGCAGAAGTGAATGGTGATTCTTTTGCAGCTGATGCCAAAGCAATAAGCGGCAGCACAGAACAATGGACCGCTGAGGTTTACTACAACATGCAGTTTGGTGATCACTTCCAAGTAACACCTGACATTCAGTACATTAAAGATCCAGCGTTCTCCAATGAAAGCAGCGCGTGGGTGTTTGGTATTAGAGCGAGAGTGTTTATCTAATTCCGCTACTTAATTATCTTGTTTAGAACTAAAAAGTGAGCCCATGGTGGCTCACTTTTTTGTTTCTAGTTCGATTAAACCTTATGTAATCGAGTCCTTAGGCTTTTTCAGTCTTCTGCGTATCGTCCAATGCAAAGTAGATCTTAGAAACAATCACTTCGGCAATCAGAATCGTAAATACCACAGCAAAGAAGGCGACCACGCCATTCCAAGGGCCACTGAAATCGACTCTGTCACCAAATAGGATGTTGATCGCTTCTAGCATCACGAACTTTGAACCGACCAGAATGACATAGCTAGACAGCCCCCTGTAAATCTTAGGTGCCGTGCCTGGCTTCGACTTGAAGTAATCCGCGAGCTTATGTTCCAAACCGATAGACAGTTTGAGCAGCAACTGCAGTAAAATTGCGGCAGCAAACGAGATGGTGAATGACTCGATATTGACGAAGTCCCAGTATTCATCAAAAAAATTAAGAACGGTTAAATCGACGAGTATCGCAAGGGTGTATCCGACAAAGAGTCGTTGGGGCGTATTAAATCCATATACTTTTTCAATATTGCTCATCTACTTCTTCCTGAGTAAAGGGTTATAAAAAACTTAGGAGATAAATACAGAATATTCAAACGCTTACTGCTCAGGATGCGAAACAGCTCTTAAAGTGTGCGTGGCGCATTATGGTAAGTATCCCGAGTGGGAATGATTCAATATGAGTTCTCGGATGAGTTTTCGGAGAGTTCTCGACATGAGCCTACGATTTACACAGAGGTAGATATGATTATTCACTTTAGAATCCAAGACGTAGAAGAGCTTTGGGGATCAATAGATTTGGCAACACTCTTACAATTAGAACTGAGAGGGGTATCAAGCACACAATTAACTATCTGATTGAAATAGCAAAATTACCAATTACACTTGAAGCATAAGTTTGAATGGAGTCAACTTAATGCTTTCACCCCAGTCGCTATATCCCCCTTCTATTGCTTTACTCTTAACGGGCCTTATTTCTTGTTCCGCCTATGCATCCAACGAAGCGATTCAACATCGGCTAGAGAAGATCTTCGCCGTTTCTATTGCGCTTACTGACAGCGATGCCGTTTCAATTGGTTTTGTCGATTTTGACCCGAACTCGTTCATCAATCTAAACGACAATGGCTTTGGTTCTGATAAAACTATCGACACCCGGAGCCAAGTTAGCGTTGGTTCTATTCCTTATTCTTCCGTGGTTAAAACCGATGATCCTGACTTAGATTTGATTTGGTCGGTACGAGGGTCTTATGCGCTATCTGAGCAAGATATTGAGATTTCACCTGATGTTACATCGGACCGCAGAGTTAACCCCAATAAAGACTCAGTATTGGGTCTGTATGGCTTTTTCGGCGCTCAAAGCCATTTAAATCAACATTGGTCTATCGCGTATGGTTTGGGCACTCATTTACTCTACTACCGCAATAAATACGAATATAAAAATAGCTACTCTCAAGCCTTTCAATCTCAGCTCGATGGATACGCGTTGAATACTTCTGCATGGGCATTGATTGGCGAGCCGTCGGTCAAACTCAAATACCTACAGAAACAAGAGTGGGGAAGTTGGAATGTTTCATCAAGAGCGCGTTATTTCTATGGAACGGGATGGGGCGAAGCCAATGATGGCGATATCGGCAACCCTGAAGGTTTGAGGTTTATCAATGAGATTGAATTCAGACAGAATGTGGAATTAGATGCTTGGTCTTTAAAGAACCCTCAAATTCATTACAACTTTCGAAGAATCGATGTAGCAGGGGATCTAACAGATCCGCTTGATACGCACTATTACTATGAATTTGGCGCAGGGTTAGTCTTTGATGTGCCTTACGACTCTTACTTCTTTGATAACTTTGGTGTTGGGATCAACTTTAACTACGGCAGTTCATTGAGTGGGGGTAGTTTGCTATTTTTGCTCAATAACTAGCATAAGTCGTAGAGTGCGCGGCTCAGCATCTAATTTGAATTTGTATGTGTCGTAAAATGGTAAATCTTGTTGGTAAAACTTAGTCATCATAGCGCTCTGTCCATCACCCGAGCACATTATGAACAAGTTAAGTTTTGATCGCAGAGCACCGTTTTACGTTGTCTCTGTGCTTGTCTTAAATACGTTAGTTAGCTTGTGGTTGCTGAGCATCGCTTCCACTGCAGCCATGGTTTTTTCCGTGTGCGCGCTATTTCTCTTATGCACATTGAGCACAGCCCGCTTGTATCGACACGAAGTTAATCAAAGCCAGAACAGTCTGTCTGAGGCGATCATTGATGGCGTGGCTGGCTTTATTGTCCTCGATAGTCAATTGAGAATAATTCAGGTTAATCAGCAGTTTTCTCGAGTCTCTGGTTATGCGTTTGACCAGGTCGAAGCTCGCCCCATTTCTGATCTCTGTTTTATGAATAACAGCGGTCTGGTATCGACCATCGCTACTTCCCTTAAACAAAACAAAAGGTGGAAAGGGGAGTTGAGCGGTGTTAGCCGCCTTGGCGAGCATTTCACGGTTAACGTGGTGGTTGAAAAACTCTCGGAACTATTACCACATAACGAAAAGTACGTGGTCACGTTTACCGATATCAGCAAACGAAAGGTTTTAGAGCGTCGTTTAAGAGTGCTGGTGGAAACCGATTCACTAACTGGTTGTTGGAACCGACGCCGTTTCGATAGAGATTTGAACCACTATGCAAATCTCGCGGAGCGTTACGGCTATACACATTCTTGTTTGGCATTGATCGATTTAGATCATTTTAAAGCCATTAATGATAATCATGGTCATGACCAAGGTGACGCGGCACTTAAAGAGGTGGCAGAACTACTGAGAAACAACAGCCGTGAGACTGACATTGTGGCACGAGTGGGTGGTGAAGAGTTTGCCATCCTAATGCCAGAGACCAACCTGGCCGATGCGTTTGAAGCCATGTATCGATTGAAAGAAGTGATTACCAAAGGAACGACCTTGAGCCTAACTGTGAGCAGTGGGGTGTCTGAAATACAGGCTCAAGCTGAAGCGACTTATCGCAGTGCAGATAGGGCGCTTTACCGTGCCAAAGGTAATGGCCGAAACCGAGTATGTAGTTCTAGCTCAGGCTACCCGACACCTATCGTTTTAGGGTAGCTGGATATAGTGTTACCACCATTCTCTTCCCTTTCTGGAGCAACTATCTTCAGGCTGGGAAGAGATTCTGGTAGGAAGGTTTCTAGCCAGAGATTGAGCGTTGATAAATTTTTGGCGTCAGTCCTGAAACGCGCTTAAAAGCACGTGAGAAATGCGAAATGTTGGTGTAACCCAATTGGCTAGAGATGTAGGTCAGGGTGTGGCCCTCTTCCATCAGCTCACAGGCTACGGAAAACATCAGGTTCTCTTTAATTTTTCGATAGGTCGTGTTTTCGTTTTTAAGCTTACGTTGAAAGGTTCTCACTGAGAAATTAAGCAGCTCCGCCGCCTCTTCAAGCGAGAGGTCTTGCTCTTTCATATAGGGTTGGAGCAGTTCATAAACGCTGTCGGTAAAGCTGGTGTGCCATTCAACGATAGCAGGCTTATTACTTAAGTCTTTAGCTGTGAGGCGAATTGGCAGTTGTAGAATCTCATCTGGGATCATCACGGCGGTTGAACTGTGGTCAATAAACAACTGGCAATTGCTCGGAACCAAGGTTTTGACGATATCGGTGTCATGCCCTTGCAAACGTAACTTGGTAGGTTGCCAAGGCGATTGAGATAAAATCGTGATCAGATCAATGATGTAGGTGATGGCAAACACTTCGCCCCATTGGAACATAGATGAAGGCTCGTCTCGCGATGTTCGGCAAAACCAGCTCTGCCCGTGTTCGACAACGAAATCGACACTGCTGCCTGGAGAGTCATAAGCGAAGATTGTGTTGATGTGTTTTAGTGCGTCGCCAATGGTTTCGAACTCGGTAAATTGATGCAAGACATATGGGATGATTCTTCGTCTGAAAGCAAGACCAAGTACATCCGTAAAGCGGGATACCCCCAATTGTGACGACGTTAGATAAATCAATCGCTTGATCGACTCTGATGGCACAAAGTCACTTTCTGACTCTATCAGGTCCGGCGGCAGCCCTGAGTCTTCGAGTAGCTTGTGTAGATCTAGCCCATGGTCCGTGAATATTTGCACTAAGATCTTGGCGTAACTGGTTTGTATTACTGGTACTTGATAGGGGCTATTGGCCATGATCAATCAATCCTTGTGTATTGATACATAATTGGACGTGCATATCATTTACGACACTTTGTTTAGTAAATCTAACCCTAATTACTTGAGTTTTCCATGGTCAGGTTTATTTTTAAGGTATTAATTTTGTTGATTTTAGTTATTGAGAAGGGAGTCCCATGTCAGAAGTCGAAGGGAACAAGCAGGATGTAAAAGAAGAAAGCGCTCAGCCGGAACAGGGCAAAGATAAAGTGAGAAAGGTAACCAATTATCTGCTCGCTTTCGTCGCATTCACACTGTTGTTCAGCATCATTGCCGATCGAATTATTCCAATTACCGATAATGCTCGTGTTAAAGGTTACATTGTTCCTGTTAAGCCTGAGGTGTCAGGCAAAGTGTTGGACATTTTGGTTCAGCCCAATCAACTGGTTAATCAAGGTGACACGTTAGCCGTTCTCGATGACTCAGATTATCGAATTGCGGTACAGCAAGCAGAGCAGAATCTTGAAATTGCAGGGCAAAATGTCGGTGCTCAAACCGCAAGTATTGCTTCTGCACAGGCTAAGCTCACTTCTGCTTTGGTTGAGAAACAAAATACTCAGCTGCAGGCCAAGCGTATCTTGGAGATGGCAGACAAAGGTGTGGTTTCCAAATCGGATGCAGACGAAGCTCGAGCGGCTTTGGCAACAGCACGAGCTAACGTGACCAATGCTGAAGCGGATTTGGAACGTGCTAAGCAACAAATGGGTAAACAGGGTGAAGAAAACAGCCAAGTGAAAGCAGCATTATTGGCGCTTGAACAAGCTCAGTTGAACCTTGAACGTACTGTTATCAAAGCGCCAACGCAAGGCGGTGTGTCTAACTTCAGCCTATCCGAAGGTTTCTATGCTTCCGCAGGTCAGGCGATCATGACGTTTGTGTCGACGGAAGACATCTGGATCGAAGCTTACTATCGAGAAAATAGCTTAGGTAATGTCACGGTTGGTGATGAAGTGGAAGTGGCTCTGGATTTTGCTCCAGGCAAAATTGTTAAGGGCCGTGTGAGCAGTATCGATTGGGGGGTCGATTGGGGGCAAAACGATCAGGCAGGTAAGCTTGCTCAAGCGAGCCAACAAACAGGCTGGTTGCGTCAAACTCAAATGTTGCCAATTACTATCGAGTTTGAACGTGATGCGATGCAAGGTATGTTGCGTGTCGGTGGTCAGGCCGATGTCATTGTCTATAGCGGTGATAACTTTGTTTTCAACGCAATAGGTAAAGTTTGGATTCGAATTATAAGTGTATTGTCTTATGTCCGATAAGCCCGTACTCGACCAACAAACACAGCAACGGATCCTGCGGTATACCGTCGGGGTCACGTTGGCTGTCTTTTTGGCGGCATGGATCAACTGGCCACTTGCGTTCGTCGCACCGGTATTCACCGCTAAGTTTTTAATCGACAAACCTAATTTGCATAAAGAAACCGTTTACGAGCTTTTGTTGGCGGTGGTTACCACTATGGCGTTAGGTTTGTTGTTGTCTCGCGGTATTACGCATTATCCCATCCCTCTGTTGATATTGGTGGGTTTGATGATGCTGTGGGGCTATTACTTGTTTGTTGACCCTAAATGGAATCTGTTCGCTACCGTCTTATTAATTGCTGTATTGATGCTTCCATTCATGGCGATTGATAACCCAGGTGTTTCTGTGCTACTGGCATCAGGCTTGGCAACCTCGGGTGTGGTTTCAGTCATGATCTTTGCTTTGGTACATGTGTTTTTCCCTGAACCTAAGTCAGAGTTTTCCGGTTTTGCGGCAGCGCCACTTGATAAGAAGCAGCGTTGGTATGCGGCCTTTAGGGCGATGATTATCTCTTACCCTGTTGTGTGTTTTTTCTTTATTTTTCAAATCTCTGAAGCGTTACTGACAATGATGTTTATTGCATTGTTATCGTTAATGATTACGTCAGAGAAATCGATAAAGTTGAGTGCGTTTCTGGTGATCAGTAATGGTATTGGGGGCTTGTTAGCGATTGCGGCTTTCTCAATTCTTTCTATTGTTCCTAATATTGTCTTCTATTCTTTGTTTATTGGTTTGATCGCCATTCTTATGGCGACCAAGATATATACCGTTCCAGAAAAAGCGCCGATTTTCGCGACTGCATTCAGTACTTTATTAGTGCTGGTCGGGAGCACATTGATGAGCTCAGGCGATATCGACAGCAACACATTTATACGCATATTCCAATTAGTGTTGATTGGAATTTATATGATTTTGGCTTCGCTCTTCCTTGAAACTAGGAATTGGAAGTTTTTACAAAACCAGACTTAATTTTTGCCCTAACAAGGACGTCCCATGAAGTTAACCGATGATTTTTCTAAACAGGCGATTGATGCCGCAATAAAGATTGCTGCCATTGCGATGCTAGTCTATTGGTGTTTTTCAATTCTACGCCCATTCATTCTATTGGTAGTGTGGGGTGCGATTATTGCGACTGCGCTTTATCCAGTAGCGGTGGCGATTTCAAATAAAACCGGAATGTCGAAAGGTAAAGCCAGCGCATTATTGAGCTTTATTGGTGTGTTGTTGCTGTTGATTCCTTTAGTCGCTCTTTCATCAGGCATCTACACCAGTGCATCCGACTTAATGACAGGGCTTCAGGACGGAACCTTGTCTCTGCCGAAACCAAAAGAGTCCATACAAGAGATCCCATTCATCGGTGAAAAAGTGTATGCCGCCTTGGTTCATGCCTCTTCAAATATTGAGGGGGTGTTTATTAAGTATGCGGAAGAACTTAAGGTATTTGCTACTAAAGCGGCTTCGATATTAGGTTCTCTTGGCGGTGGCTTTATTCAATTCATTATCTCGACCATTATCGCTGGCGCATTTATGAGTAATGCCGACAAATGTCAAACGGGTGTAACGCACTTAGTGGCTCGCTTAACGGATGGCAAAGGTGTTGAACTGGTGCAACTGTCTAAGACAACGGTACGCAGCGTAGTTCAAGGTGTGATAGGTGTTGCTGTCATTCAGTCTATTATGTCAGCAATTGGTCTAGTCATTGCGGGCGTACCTGCTGCCGCGTTATGGGCGCTGGCGGTATTGTTAATTGCAATTATTCAACTTCCACCGATTCTGGCTCTGTTACCTGCAATTATCTACATGTTCAGCGTTGAATCAACGTTGGCTGCTAGCTTGTTCTTGGTGTGGTGTATTCTGGTGAGTGGTAGTGACGCTATCTTGAAACCTGTACTACTGAGCCGCGGTTCTCATATTCCAATGCTGGTTATTTTATTGGGTGCACTTGGCGGAATGGCGATGTCAGGAATCGTCGGTTTGTTTGTTGGTGCCGTGATTCTGAGTTTGACCTACGAGTTGATGATGGCGTGGCTTGGGCTTGAAGATAAAAACCAAGAAGAAGCTGAGGCAAAGCAAGCAGAGACCGAGGAGAAATAAATGAAGGCAGTCTCGAAAGACGACAACTTCTACTTCTTATTTTATGCACTGTTGGTGTTGTTTTTTGGTTGCGCGGTGATGCAGCAGTTTTATCCGCAAGGCCAAAAAACGATTCTATTTTTGATCATCATTACCTTAGCGGTTTCGATTGTCGGCATTCATAAAGAGCGTTCTTTGTATCGCTCCTGGTATGGGTTGTTGTTGATTACAGCGTCGGTGTCGGGTGTGTTTTCCTTCTTAGAAGGTTACAACTTGTCGATAGTGACATTATCGGCGCTAGCGGTATTTCTGTTTTCACATATTTACTCGGCTTTAAAGCAGGTAATACAAGCGAAAACCGTCACCCCCAATCACATCATAGGTTCCATTTGTATTTATTTGCTGTTGGGCTTCGCGTGGTCGACTATCTATCTGTTAATTTTAGAGATCTTCCCTAACGCATTTAATGGTTTAGAAGAACAAATTTGGCTAACGAACTTGTTTAATGCGATGTATTTCAGCTTTATCACTTTGACAACGGTAGGGTATGGAGACATTTCACCCGCTTTACCGATCGCTCAATTTTTTGTGTTTATGGAATCGATAATTGGTAGTTTTTACCTAGCTATTATGGTGGCAAGTTTAGTCAGTATTCGGCTGGCCCAGTCCCAATCAGATTAGAGCGTGTATAAAAAAGCCCGGTAATTGCTTAGCAATGCCGGGCTTTTTACTGCTTCTCAGAGATCAAACCTTATGATGCAGTCGCTTGTATTTTCTCTAATTCAGCAATAGTGGTTTGCGATACTAGCTGGCCGTCCATGTAGTAAGTCACGTTTTGACCCTCTTTGATACCAGTAAGTGTTGCGGTCTCACCACTGTTGTAAACGATGTCCATTTGGATAGTATTTTCATCGATCTTAATCATCTCACCAGTTTCAATCGTGCGGTTGTTTGAGATTGGACCTACAGGCGCTTCTTTGAGGCTTGGGTCCAGGTCATCGTTAACCTTGAAGTGAGTGTCTGTTTTGGTGTCAAATACGTGTGGTGCGCCACTGATAGGGTTTTTGCCTGTCCAGAATTCAAGAGAGTTGAATACCACATAATCGGCTGCTGTCGTAATACCGTACACAGGCGCTAATAGGAAGTTCACACCTGCACGAGCATAGCGGTTATCGACAACTTCAACGTTAAATTTCATCACTTTCCCTGTTACGGCGTTACTGCCGATACAACCAGTTAGCGCAGAAGCCAAAACCGTTAGTCCTACAATTTTAAGTGCAATCTTTTTCATTTTAGTACCTGTATAAGTTAGAAGTCTGTTTCGTTGGAACAGGTGTAGTATGGTTTTTATTCGAAGAACAGTTTTACCATTTAACGCCATCGATGATAAAAGTGCTTATAAACTAGACATATAAAAATGAGCTAAAAATCTAGACATAAAAAAAGCGCGACCTAAAAGGGCGCGCTTGATGTTTGGAAAGGAAGCATTGAGATAATAACTATCGTTACTTCATGACATAGTTGTAAGTCTTCACTATAAGCCAGCGGAAAAATCGTAATAAAAGGGTGGTAGCTTTAAAGACAAACTTGGCAATTGAGACCGTTGCTTCGCAAGCAATGTTTACGCACTTGTGTAAATCGGATTCTTTGTACTCTGAATAGGTCATGGTTTTTCTCTCATTTCTCGCTGTTGTTATGCTAGGTAAGTAACGACGCTCCTGTCTGGCTGTCTCCCCTAAGTGCGTAATGTACAAATATTCGCCAGAGCAAACTTACCATTTAATGCCATTTAGCTTAAAAATAAACCAAGTTAACGAGGGGCAAGGGAATTTAAGCGCACAACTCGGTTAACCCTGTGAAGTAACCGAAAAATCGCTGCCAATAATGGTATGATCGAGAGATAGCACCATGAGTTTGAAAGAAAAGGAAAGAGAATGACCCACCTTACAGAACAGCAAGAAGCTGCAATGGCGATGTTTAAGGAAAACTTACACCTTCCAAATGGTGGTTTTCATAAACTGATTATCGAGCTAAGTAAGGAATTTCAGTTGCCTTTTCAAAAGGTGCGTACTGTTTTAAAAAACGCCCAGAAAGATATTGAACGCCAAATTCGTGAAGATTTTTCAAACGTTGATGAGGGTGTGATTAGCCAAGCTAATTGGGTGAATATCATTCGCTTAAATCTGGTTGAGTTAGCTGAAGACAATCAAAGCGTGATAGAAAAGCTCAAGTTAAACCCTAAATATCAAAAGGTATTGGAAGCGACCAAGACTTCTATCGCAAGTGAAGATGAGCGTGATGAGTTGATTGAGGAGTTGATGCAGGCCTATGAGAAAGAGGTATTCAAACCTTTATTGGCTATGCTGCACACTACGAAGCTTTACTGGAAGTTAATGCTGGTAGATGAAACATGTAAGATGACTGAAGAAAATCGCGAAAAGTTCAGTGATTACCCTCAACACATGCAAGCTGCAGAACATCTATATAGTCTTGATCAAAAGTTAAGGTCTATGCCGTTAACTCAATGATAATGTGTCATTGATGATTCAAGGTTCGGTATTAATTGATTTCAAGAAGAGCGAGTTGAAATAGAAGTTGGTTTCATCAGAAGCGTCCATTTAACGTAACGCTTTCCAATTCTACGCTTTCAATACAAGCGTCTATCCAATGAAAACACGATAACCTAGCTAGCGTAAGCCGCGAGTGAAATGCAAAAGGGCTAGGTTTCTATTTTGTTCCAGTTCTACTCTATTTTGTTCTGCTAGAGCGAATTGAGGGTGATATCTGTGGGACTAACTGTGTTTCTTTCTATTGCCTGAGGGGAAAAGCTATAGGAGTGTGAAATGTCCTAGGGTGTTTCCGTTGCGCGAAACGATAGTTCCGATGCTGTCTCTTTCGTTAAATTCAAAGTCGATGAGATAACTGTTGTGTTGTAGCTTGGGCAATATGTGGCGGTGGAGTATATCGCTATTGAGCTGTCGAATCTCGGCGACCCATGAAAGTTGTTCTTTGTGTAAGTCTATTTTGATCTTGAGCATTTATTACCTTTTAGTTTATTGACTGATTTATCGCGTGATAGTTGGTACCAATGGATTTGTCGTGTTGTTCTTCGTGACATAACTTTGCCTTGTGTTTATTACATTTGTATTTAAGTGAACGATCTAATCTGGATTCGCATATAAGAAAGCGAACGACGATAGATCGAGAATTAGGATCGAATTAAAAAGCTATTGAATGACTATCTAGGTGAAAGCTGACGCAGAGATGGTGTAACGAGGTATCGAGAACTGTCTTTGTGGAACTTGGACTTACTTTAGCATTAACAGCTCTATAGATTAGAGCCAGGTGAAGGACTATACGCCTAGTTTTTTAAATTACAACCCTATTTGTAATTAAATTTGAAAATAATTTTGATTGAAATATCACCGTTATTTAGCAGGAAAGAGAGGAATGAGTAGGGACTTACTTTTTCTTTAGCGGTGTCACTGCCTGTGCTTTTTAAAGATAAGCTCTTCACAAGCGCTTTCTGTCTTCTTATTTTGTCACTTGCAATTAACTTGCTGTTATATAGAAGTTTTACATTGTAAATTTCTCTCCTTGTTCAAGGCTTAAGGCGCGTATGTTGTGACTCATAGTGATATCACTCGTTGAAATTTTCAGCCTTATCTACTTATCTTCCATTCTTTCCTCAATGTGATTGCTATTTATCCTTTCTGTTCTTCAATGCTGTACAGCTATGTTCTTTTTGGATAGTCGCTTAGCAAAATATGAATAATCACTTTTACGTTTCTGAATAACAAAGTTGTTGTGTACCTAAATAACTGCAAATATAATTGATAATAATTCTCACTTGCGTTACAAGTTTGTTGTCAAAACAATGACAGACTTTAAATTATAGTTATCTAGCAGTTGTGTACGCCCCAGGCTCACCTATGAGTATTCTGACTTTCATTGTCATGAGTGGTGGTTTGTCTCAATGGCAAAGGAAGAAACATGAAGAAAACAATCAAATCAGTTCGCCAGTTAGTGAGCGGGCTTGCCATCGTTCTTGCATCATCGCTGATGACCGCTCATGCGGAAACCGTGACTATCGAACACGTAAAGGGCACCGCGCAGTTTACTGAAGTACCACAACGAGTTGTTGTTCTTGGTTTTGGTAGCTTGGATGTACTTGATAAAATTGGCGTAAAGCCAGTCGGTGCACCTCACAGCCTAATGCCTGATTACCTTGAGTCATACAAAGAAACAACGAAAAACACGGGCTCGTTAAGCGAACCTGATTTTGAAGCTATCTACATGTTGAAGCCAGACGTAATCATTGCGGAAAACCGCATGCTTAAGGTTTACGACAAGTTAGCTCAAATTGCTCCGACGATCATGTTCTCTATTGAAGGTGATAAGTACTGGGCTGATGCTCAACAAAATTGGCGTTCACTGGGTGAGTTATTTGGTAAGCAGGCTGAAGTGGAAGCTATCATCAAAGAGACTCAAGGCTCAATTACTGCTGTGAATGACAAAGTAACCTTGGGTGAAACGACGGCGATGATGCTAATGAACAACGGTAACAATATTGCGATGTTCAACAAAGGCAGCCGCTTCTCTATCATCTTTGATGATTTTGGTTACGTTGAGTCAAAGAGTGCGACAGTCGCACCAATCAAAGGCACGCACGGTAACCTTATCTCTTTTGAGTACATTGCGGATGCAAAACCTGAAGTGCTTTACATCCTAGATCGTGAAAAAGCGATTGGCCGCTCTGAAGGTCGTGCACCTCAACTGTTTGACAACCCATTAGTTGCGGCGACTCCAGCAGCACAGCAAGGCAACATCGTTTACCTTGATTCAAGTGCATGGTACCTAGCAGGTGGTGGTGTAACAGCAATCCACAGAATGTTGGGTGACATTGAACGTACCATTCAACAGTAAATTTTAATGAGTTTTTCGGGCTTATAAGAAACGTTCTTATAAGCCCTTTTTCACTTTTTATACGGGCTACCCGAGACCTACCTTTAGTATTATTTCTATGTTGAAACCCATTGCAGCTGCTGTATTTCTTGTCGTGTTATGCGTTGCGTCATTGATGATAGGGGTCGCTGAAATCAGTTTTAGTGACTTCTTTAACGGCAACCAACACGCCAACTCTATTTATATCGTGAGTCGAATCCCTCGTTTGCTTGCCATTGTGCTCGCAGGCGCTGGTCTAAGTGTCTCTGGCTTAATCATGCAGCAGATTGTGCAGAATAAGTTCGCAGCACCGTCTACGATGGGCACGATTGACTGTGCCATGTTGGGCTACATCGTTGGTATTCTGGTGTTAGGTAGTGCAGCTCAATGGAGCTACCTGGGTTTCATCTTCGCGTTTGCAGTGTTTGGCACCATGTTGTTGGTTCGCTTCTTACAGCACCTTAAGTTCAAGAATGCGGTGCTAGTGCCTTTGATTGGCATCATGTATGGCAACGTGGTTTCAGCACTGACAACGTTTATTGCTTACAAGTACGACCTAGTACAAACCATGTCTGCTTGGACTATGGCGAACTTCGCGAGCGTATTACAGGGAAGTTATGAAATTCTGTACCTTGCCGTCCCGGCTTGTATGTTGGCTTACTATTTCGCAAGTCAGTTCAGCGCGGCGAGTATTGGTGAGAGCTTTGCAAAGAATATCGGCTTGAACTACCAGAAGATCGTGTTCATTGGTGTTGCTTTGGTGGCGATATGCGCGTCTTCAGTGGTGATGATCGTTGGCGTCATTCCTTTCCTTGGTCTTATCGTGCCAAACATTGTATCGCTGATGATGGGTGACAACATGAAGCGAATCCTGCCTTGGACAGCATACTGGGGCGTGATCTTGGTGCTGGCTTGTGACTTGTTAGCTCGAATTGTCATCTTCCCTTATGAGATTCCAATCTCTATGGTCATCAGCATCTTCGGTGGCTTGATTTTTATTTACCTAATCATGAGAGACAAGTCGAATGCGTGATTCAATAAAAATCGCGATTCTGGCTATCGCGTCTTTGGGTATGACGGCTATTTTTGTAGGACAGGGGCTAACCTGGGATAACTACGAATTTTTCTTGTCGCTACGAATGCCTAAGTTGTTGTCCATCGTACTGGCGGCTGTGGCGATTTCTGCATCGTCACTGGTCTTCCAAACCATTACCAACAACCGGATTCTCACCCCTTCAATCTTGGGCTTTGATAGTTTGTACATGTTGGTTCAAACGTCGTTGTTATTTGTATTTGGAGGCACGAGCTTTTGGGTGATTGATTCCATTGCAAACTTCGGCCTATCTGTATCTGTGATGATCTTGTTCTCGTTTGCTCTGTTCCATTTTTACTTTAAGAGCAAGCGTAACAACGTATTTACCCTGCTGCTGATCGGTATTGTTTGTGGCAGCGTGTTCTCGAGCCTATCGAACTTCTTAGCGATGCTAATTGATCCGAACGAGTTTGCAGTGCTGCAGAACGTCATGTTTGCCAGTTTCAACAATGTGAAAAGCGAGCTGGTTTACCTGAGTATTCTTCCGTTAGGTTTGTGTTTGCTTGGGCTTTGGGTGTTAGCTCCAAAGTTGGATGTTCTGTGGTTGGGCGTCGATAACGCGACAAGTTTAGGTGTAAATACCAAGCGACTAACTCAGATGATTTTGGTGATCGTATCAGTGATGGTCGCGGTATCGACTGCTTTGGTTGGCCCCGTGCTTTTCTTCGGCTTAATCACGGTCAGCCTAGCGCGCCAGATATTTAGCTCGTATCAACACCGTGTACTTATTCTTGCAAGTAGCTTATTAGCGGTGGTTCTACTCGTGTCTGGCCAATGGTTCATTGAAAAAGTGATGGCGTTTGAAACCACAGTCAGTGTGATCATTAACTTGGTCGGCGGTTTGTATTTTATGTTCTTGTTGTTGCGCACCAGAATTCAGTAAAGGTAGTAAGTAGTGATTAAATTAACAGGTTTAAGTAAGAAGTATGGCAAGTCACTGGTTGTGGACGATGCCAGCGCTATGTTCCCAAAAGGGGAAGTGACTTCTATTATTGGCCCAAACGGTGCGGGTAAAAGTACGCTGCTTTCAATGGCCAGCCGCCTAACAGAGAGTGATGCCGGTGAAGTGCTAATTGGCGATAAGCTGCTTGCTGAGTGGGATACCAAAGAGCTAGCAAAGCACCTGGCGGTACTCAGACAGTCAAACAACATCAATATGCGATTTACGATTCGTGAATTGGTTTGCTTTGGCCGTTTCCCGCACTCGCAAGGTCGCTTGAAAGACGAAGACAACAAGATTGTTGATACAGCTCTAGAGCATTTAGGTATTACTGATATTCAAAACAAATACCTTGATGAGCTCAGTGGTGGTCAGCGTCAAATGGCATTTATTGCTATGGTTGTCGCACAAGACACCGACTATGTCTTCTTAGATGAGCCCCTTAACAACCTTGATATTAAGCACTCTGTTGAAATCATGCAGACGCTGCGTCGTTTGGCGCATGAGTTCAATAAAGCGATCGTTATTGTGATTCACGACATCAACTTTGCTTCTTGCTATTCAGACAACATCGTAGCGATGAAAAAAGGCCAAGTAGTGAAATCTGGTAAGGTTTCTGAGGTGGTAGAAAAGTCAGTAATGGAATCGATTTACGAGATTCCATTTGAGATTCGTGAGTTTGATGGTGTCCGAGTCTGTATGTACTACTCTGGTCGTTAGTCAACTACCCTTTGATCCAAAGAAAGAGCTCCCATATGAGGCGCTCTTTTTTTAGGTAATCAACCTTAGTTGCAAGGTTGTATTTATGATTTCTCTTTTATTTATAACCACTTAATCGACGTAATATTGACAGGTTTCTACATCGAAAGTGATAGTTTGATGTCACTCGAAGATCTGCTCTTCATTTTTCAAAATCATTTGCCATTTTTTGTGCCTTGCATTCCAAAAACGTCCTACACTTGGGTTATAACTGTTTGATTTTTATACGAGGTATCAATGAGTCGTAAACCAATAGTGCTAGTCGTGGATGACACCCCAAGTAACTTGGATGTGTTAACGGCAATACTCAAAGATACCTACCAAGTTAAGGTAGCTATTAACGGAACCATTGGTATTAAAATTGCCAAAATGGTCCCTCAGCCAGACCTGATTCTTCTCGATATCATGATGCCCGATATTGACGGCTATGAAGTGTGTCGACAACTAAAAGCACAGCCGAATACCGCGCATATTCCCATTATATTTGTGACCGCCAAAATAGACCCTGAAGCCGAAGTGAAAGGGCTATCTTTAGGCGCTGTTGATTACCTTACTAAGCCGATCACACCTGAGATCGCGCTGCAACGTGTGAAGACTCATATTGCTTTGTATGACCAACAGCGAGCGCTATTTAGCCAAGTGAAAGAGAAAACCCAAGAGATCAATCTTGGTAAGTTAGAGACTCTGAATATTTTGGGTAGGGCGGCTGAATTCAAAGACAATGAAACGGGCATGCACGTTATGCGTATGAGCCACTATTGTGAAATATTGGCGAAGGCACTGGGTATGACAGACGAAGATGCCGAGACCCTACGAGACGCAGCGCCGATGCACGACATCGGTAAGATTGGTATCCCCGACAGCGTGCTGCTCAAGCCAGGTAAGTTGGATGCTGGCGAATGGGCAATCATGCAAAAGCACGTCGAATACGGTGTTGAGATACTCGGCAGGCAAAGTGACTCTAAATTGATGCGAATGGCTATTCAAGTCGCGCAGTATCACCATGAAAAGTGGGATGGCAGCGGCTACCCAAATCAAATAGCAGGCGAGGAGATCCCTCTGGTAGGGCGCATCGCAGCGGTAGCGGATGTGTTTGATGCCCTGACAGCAGAGAGACCGTATAAAAAAGCTTGGAGCGTAGATGAAGCGCTGGCCTTGTTTGAAGAGCAAAAGGGCAAACATTTCGATCCTAGAATCGTTGAATTGCTGTTTGAAAATCTACCTAAGATCTTAGCGATTAAAGAAAAATTCAAAGATGAGTAATCGATCCAATAGATGTCGTGTTTTTATGTCGAGGCTAAAAAGTTCAGTGATTTCATTCACGGTATGGTTGCTGTCCGTGCTTATGTTTGTTGGCAGTGCTTATGCCTTTGAAGTGACTGATGCAGAGCTAGAGGGTTGGTTAGACAACAAGCCTTCAGTGACCTTTATAGCCCTTACTAACCATTACCCATACTCCTTCCTTGACGACAATGGGAAGGTGTCGGGCATTATTAAAGATTGGACAGAGGATCTTGAAGAGCGGTTTGGCGTTCATGTGAAGTTTATAAGCGTCAGCTCGCGCAGTGAAGCCAAAGCTGCACTGCTTGATGGACGAGGTGATGTTTTTCCTTTCCAACAGTTTGATCCAAGTGATGGAGGGCGCTTTCTTTCGAGTGACCCGTATATCCCTTATCAGGTTGCGGTGATTGTCCCTATTGATAATAAACTTACTACGAGTTTGGACCAAAACCGTAAGCGCCGAATTGCTATGGTTAATGAAAACATTGACTTAAAAAAAGCGGGTGTTCAATTAAGTTCTATCGAGCGCGTCGATTTTAACAACGTTATCGATGCGGTCAGGGCGTTAGGAGAAGGTCAAGTTGAAGGGATTGTAGCTGAACCTATCACCACTATGGATCTTGCAAAGAAGGTGGGCGTTCATGACTTAGCAGTCAACTACGTGTTAGAGCATTGGAAAAGAATTAAGGCCACTATGGTGGTTCGTAGCGGCGATGTAGAACTCCTAACCTTACTCAATAAACAGATACATTCTTTTGATGTTCACAAAGAGAACCAAATTTTATCTAAGTGGTTAGATATCTCGCCTTATCGTGTGCCACTCAAAGGCGTGTTTGGCTTTGGCAACCCTCCTTACATGTATCCAGATAGCACCGCTGTTGGCTTGGAGCACGACATTATACAGCGCGCATTGAATGATATGGGCCATAAACTTGGTGACGTTGTCACTTTGCCGCCGAGTGCCGCGAGGAAGGCCATTGATAATAATAACTCGATCTCTTTTGTCTCAGGCGTTCAGGCTGACGATCCGGATGCCCACTTTTTAAGTGATAGTGTTATTAACGTTGAATTCGTCCCTGTGTCGCTGGCAAGGCGCCAACTCAATCTTAAATCTCAGAAAGGCTTGTCTCTAGGGGCGCTGCTATTTGATGACACCTCACCGATAAAAAACTCGATAGAGATGCTTTCTAAGGAAGTTGATATCGAACGAGTTGAAGATATCGGTACGTTAGAGTCGGCATTCGCACAGTTAAGAGCTCAGAGCGTAGATGTCTTAATGGTCGAGAGGCGAGTACTGGAGTGGTTTATTACTAATACTCGCTTTATTGAAATGTCAGAGCTTCGATTACACGATGACTACCGAGTGGAGTATCCAATCTATGTCGATTTTAAGAGTGAAGAACTGAGAGACCGATTTAACGCTGCGGTGGCCAACCTTAAGCAAGTCGATGATGGTTTAAACCAAATCATTGAGACTCATATCCAGAGTGACCTAAGCCAGGTTCTGAAGAAAGCGAGTATTATTGCTCAAATCTCGGCTTATTTTATCGTAAATGACCGCTTTGACGACCTGTCTGAGCTCTTTGAAGTATTTGATACAGACAGTTCATTTCAGGTGATCACAGCCCAAGCAGACAACAATAATCGCCCAATTAAAGCCTGGTACATAGGCAACCTAGTTGATGATTTTGGAGAGAAGCGCAATACCTCCCATTTTGCATCAGTGACCAAAGTCGCCAGCTACCGCACGAAAGGTGGTATTACTAATTCGGGCTCCATGACCTTTTACTTTGACACTCGATCTCAACAGCGAAACCATATTTACTTCCCAGATATAGAGCAGTTTAATTCGTTTGGTGAACCCGCTAAGCGGTATATTGCAGAGATATATCAAGCAAATAACTTAACGGGAGAGATCTTAAATTTAAGTGAAGATGAGAGGGAGTGGCTTAAAAATAATCCAACGGTGCGAATCGGTATCGATCCTAATTCACTCCCGTATGAGGCTGTTTCTAGTACTGGCGAGTACATCGGTATGATTGATGATTACCTGGAACTCATCGCGCAGAAAACAGGCTTGAACATTGAACATGTTGATGTGGCGAATTGGTCAGAGACTCGAAGTTTAGTCGATCATCAAGAAGTGGAACTTGTCTCTGCGGCGCAAGAAAATCGCTCCTTGGGCGAGAATGTCAAAGCGGTAAACAGCCTCTTCTCAAGCCGTTTAGCTATAGCCTCAAGGCGAGAGGTGAGCAGCTTAGTGCTCGATGAAGCGACAGGATGGAAAATCGGTATTTTAAGAAATGCAGCGAATACTGAGGCGATAGTAGAGAAGTATCCAAACGTCGAGTGGGTATTTGTTGACTCGACCGCTGAGGGGTTGAACTTGCTCGATGATCAAAGCTTAGACGGAATGATCGATACGGTTGATGTCTTAAACTATTTGATTGATTCATTTGGACACCGAGATATTGGGATTATCGGCCGACTCGACTTTTTCCTGTCACCGACCTTACATGTGATCAAATCTGAACCTCTTCTATTTTCTATTTTGAATAAAGCTATTGATAAGATCTCTGCAGAAGAGCATCAAAAGATATCAGCGAAGTGGGCGGCACCAAAAGCGATAGAAAGAGTTGACTATCATCTGGTTTACACCATCTCCGCTTTTTCGTTAGTGATTCTTTTGCTGATTGTCTTCTGGAACCGAAAACTCGCTAAGCAGATTAGCATAGCCAATCAAGCAACAGAGGCACTCAAAAAGGCGCAAGACCAGCTCTATAGCATGTTAAATAGTTCTCCAATCGCAGCCGCTGTGGTTTTTGAGGAGCAGGTTCGTTATGCCAATGACACTGCAAAACGCTTGTTTGGCGTTGAAAATAAGGAACTCTCGTCTATCGATGTAGTTGCTATTCATGATTCTCTCGAGGTTCGTGATGACATTCATAAAGAGCTCAAGCTGAACGGAAAAGTCGTTAACAAAGAGTTAGTGCTTAGAAAGTCAGACGGCACTCGTTTTGTCGCACTAGTAAGCTACTACTTGTTTGAGCTTGATGGTGAAATCGCAACGCTATTTTGGGCATTCGATATTTCTGAAATGAAACGTCTAAATGAGCAATTGGCTGAAGAGAAAGAGAGAGCAAACCTCGCAAGTCAGGCTAAATCAGAGTTTTTGGCGAACATGAGCCACGAAATTAGAACGCCAATGAACGCAATTATTGGCTTGTCTTATCTAGCGATTGGGGAGATCACTAACCCTACAGCCCGCAACTATATCGAAAAAGTGCACCGCTCTGGGCACTCTCTGTTAAGCATCATCAACGATATTTTAGACTTGTCTAAGATAGAAGCGGGTCAGTTGTTTATCGATAATATTCCATTTAATGCACTAACGACATTTCAAGACGTGATTGAGTTGATGGAATCGAAAGCCGCTGAAAAGCAGCTCAACTTGTCGATGTCGGTTGACCCAGAACTGGATACCCCTCTTATGGGGGACCCACTCAGATTATTCCAAGTGATACTTAACCTGATAGGTAATGCGATTAAGTTTACCGAAAAAGGCAGCGTCACGTTAACCGTCGATGTAATGGAATCGAATGATAACAACTTGACCATGAGAGTCAGCGTTGTGGATACCGGTATTGGGATCTCTGACGAGAACCTCCACAAACTATTTCAAGCGTTTAGCCAAGCAGACACAACAACAACGCGCAGGTTTGGTGGCACAGGGTTAGGGCTCAATATTAGCCAGAAGCTTGTTAACGCGATGGGTAGCCAAATTACGGTTGAGAGTGAGTTTGGGCAAGGCAGTGAGTTTTCTTTTATTGTGACACTTGCAAGGTCGACGGATGAAGAACTCGCGAAGTTTAAAGCTCAAGAATTGCAATTGGATTATCAGATAGAGTTTAAAGGTCAGAAGATACTGCTAGTGGAAGATAATGAGCTAAACCAAGATCTTGCGTTAGCCTTTTTTAGTCGCTCTAAGTTAGACGCCGACCTTGCTGAAAACGGCAAAGAAGCACTGGCATTAGCCAAGCACAACGACTACGAAATGATCTTTATGGATCTACAGATGCCAATCATGGATGGGTTTGAGGCCACAAGGCTGATTCGTGAATTTAATACCACAGTGCCTATTATTGCGATGTCGGCAAACGTGTTTAGTGATGCAAAACAAAGAGCGAGGGACGCAGGCGTAACGGACTTCTTGGATAAGCCGATCATTATTGATAAAGCGACGTCTTTGATCTCAAAGTATATCGTTCCAGAGGTATTGATTGAGGGGCAAGCATCTGCGCCTAAATTAGTTGATGAATCAGTTTCTGACAACTCTGGCTTGCCTATTTTCTCACAAGCTCAATTTGACCAGCTCACTAATAACGATGCATCCTTGCAAAATAAGGTGTTGGATAGGTTCTGCCAAGGGGCGCCATCGATGCTGTCTGAGGCGTTCGATAATCTAGCGCAAGAAGAGTGGGTGACGTTAGAGCGGAATCTACACACCCTAAAAAGTATGGCGGCTTCAATTGGCGGGCAGAGGCTCGCTGAATTACTCAGTGACTTAGAAAGTCGAGCTCACAATAGGGCATGCGTGGAGCAAGATCTTAAGCATGGCGAAATTGGCTTAACGGAGTTAATTGAAGCGGTCGAGCGCGATTTTGGCAAACCATGCGCAACTACAGCAGATAGAGGTTCAGATGATACTTCGGACTGTTCTGAGGTCGCTCCTGAGCAAATCGCTAAGCTGCTATCTCTTCTCGAGGCTTACGATAATGATGCGACTCAATACGTTTCGGAGTTACTCATTGAACACCCTGACTCGAGTGCTTTAAAAGAGGTGCTGAGATTGCTAGAGAGTTACGATTTTGAAGGTGCCACTGAGGTGCTCAGCGCTTCACAGCCATAGAACCAAAGCCTTTTGCTAGTATTCAAAGCCTTTAACTATCGTGGTTAAAGGCTTTTTTATCTGTGCACTAACCTAATTGCTGACATTCTGTTTGATTAAATTAATCACGGTGTTGTATCGATGAGGGAGCTTGCGGTTTCGCTTTTGGACTAAGTACAGCGTTTCCTCAACTTCTACTTTTGGTGGGACGACGTGCAACTTATCTCTTTCAGCAAAATGTTCAACGGCACCAGCTGGCAACACGGTAAACCCTAATCCCTTGGATACGGGCAGCAGTATCTGATGAAGTTGGTTGATGTAGCCTGATTTCGGAATCTCATTAATGTTGATGTTCGCGAGCTCTTTATCACCACACAGGTCGAAGTATAAAGAGAGGTAGTGCGCAGAGTCTGGGTGAGCGATGAGTCCAATCTCGTGCAGTGTTTGTGGCGTTATCTCAAGGTCGGCATGACTGTGGTGCACGATAAGACACAAGGCTTCTTTGCCGATAATTTGGCTTTGGTAGTAACTGTCGTTCGGTGAGTGTCTTACGATGCCTACATCGGTTGTCCCTTGAAGCAGGTCATTCAATATCTTCTTATTCGGTGCGGCTTCAAGATTGATGCTTAGCTCTGGGTGTTGCTGTTGTAGTTCAAGAAGCTTGGGATATAAGCGCAAGGAAAGCGATCCTGAACAGGATAGGTGGCACTGTCCTGAATAAGGGTTGTCGAAACTAAGTGATTCAAAAAGGTCTTCTTGGTCTTTCTCTAGTTTGAGTGCATAGCGATACATGATCCGACCTTGCTCGGTAAGCTCGAAGCTCTTATTTTCTCGAGAGAGCAGTTCACAGTCACATGCTTGCTCAAGCTTTTTAATATGCTGGCTCACACCGGGCTGAGTCATGTACAACTTTTCAGCCGTTTGGGTGAAATGGCCGACTTCTACCAGAGTTTTAAATGTGTTGAGCCAAAGTGGATTAATCATACTCGCCTCTTAATGCCGAAGTTTTTTGAAACAGTGCTAGGGCGTGTTGGTCTTTCGTGGTTAAATTTTGTTCGAGATAAAAGCGTTTTAATCGCGGCGAGGGAGAAGTAGCCTAGTCATTCTAAGCAAATCTCCCTCAACAAAGAGTAAAACGCTTTTGGCCGAACCCTACGGGCAGCGTTTGCTGGTCATTTCTACTGCGTTATCGGCTTCTCATGTAGGCTAGCTACACATCAAAGCCTCTGCCTTGTATAAATACCCAGCAACTCGCTGCAAAAATCAGCTCGAAAGATCAACACGCCCTAATGGATAACAGAAAATTATTATTATCTCCGTTAATGATAAATGCAAATCCAGAATGAATTGAAAATATAGAAAGCGACGCATTCGATATCGTTAAAGATCCAAAAGGAGATGGCTTTAAAGCAATACATTGGTAGCAGGTGAGTTTCATTTTTTGTAACAAAGTGTTGAGACTTTGTTGGTTATTTGGTCTAGTGATCAGCCGCGCTCATATTTAGGAACGAAGATGAATAGAAATGTTTGGCTGCTGTCACTGTGTCAGGCCTTATTAATGACAGGGAATATCTTACTGATTTCCGTGATTGGTTTGATAGGAAAACAGATTGCGCCCAGTGCCAGTATGATTACCTTACCAGTTGCGTTGCAGTTTTTGGGTTTGATGGCTGCCACCATTCCCGCCTCTTTGATTTCAGGTAAGCTAGGCCGCAAGCGAGGGTTTAGTATCGGTAATCTCGTCGGTATAACGGGGGCGAGCCTAGCAACTTACGCGCTATCACAACAAAACTTCTATCTGTTCTGCTTCGCCACCTTCTTATTGGGTATCGGTATTGGTTTTGGAACGCTTTATCGTTTCGCGGCCATTGAAGTGTGTGATGAAAATGCACGACACCGCGCAATCTCGATTTCAATGGCTGGTGGTGTCCTTGCGGCGGTACTCGGGCCGAACTTAGCGATTATGTCTCAGCAATGGTCGCAAGATGGCTTATATATTGGTGCGTTCGCTTCATTGATTGGGTTAAACATTTTAGCACTCGTTATCTTACAGACCATTCAATTCCCTAAAGTGTCGTTTAGTCACCAAGCGCCGAAGTCGGATTCTTTGAGTGCAATTGTAAAGGCGCCTAATTTCGTCGGAGCTGTATTTGCAGCGATGGTCGCCTATGCGGTGATGAACATTTTGATGACGGCTACACCACTAGCGATGATTGGATGTGGTTTCGACTTTACTAAAGCGGCGGGTGTGATCGAGTGGCACGTGTTAGGTATGTTTGTTCCTGCCTTCTTTACTGGGTCACTCATCGAGAAGTTTGGTTCAAGAATGATGATCTTGGCAGGTGGGATACTGTTTGTGTTTTGTATTGCCATCAACATCCATGGTGAGTCGATTTGGCATTTCAGAGCGGCTTTGGTTTTACTCGGGGTAGGCTGGAACTTTATGTTCATCGCGGCAACCGGTTTGTTCAGTCAATCTTATCAACCGCAGAACAAAGCGAAGGCTCAAGCGTTTAATGAGTTTATTGTCTTTGGCTGTGTGACAGTAACGGCGTTGCTTTCTGGTTGGTTAGAGTCGACAGCGGGCTGGCAAAACCTCAATATTTATGTATTGCCATTTGTGTTAGCCGTTATCATATTGTTTGCATTTAGCGCACGTAAATCTCGCATTCAAAATCAACCTGTATGATGAGTTATCGCTTGTTTGGAGATATTAACTTCTTCATTTGAACAGAGCGTTAGGCTAGCTTTTCCGAAGCACAGACCAATAAAAAGCCCTACCGATGACGGTAGGGCTTTTGCTTACGGCTTAAATAATAACGTTTTCTTAAAACTGCTGTCCTGACTCATGCCAAAGACAGCAGTACTTAAGTTGGTTTATCAGTACGCACGTTATTGTCTACGTACTTATTTCAATGATTTGAGCTAGAAGCGACTTATAGGTCGACCATAATGGTCTTAGTCGTGATCCCGCCTTGGTCATCGATGATTTTTAGTTTCACTTCATGCTTTCCGTATGAAGGGAAGATAGAAGTGAATGTACGACCTCGTTTCACTTTTCCATTTGGTAATGTCCACTCTGTATCGACAATTCGCCCATCACTGTCTGAGCTTGTTGACCACATAGTGACCCAACGACCTAAGTGAATGTACTTCGCACTTGCTTCAGGAAGCGCGTTTGGAACCTCAACATTAACGATTGAGCTAAACGATGCGTTAGCACCTTTGTCGTCGACTACCGTAAGGCTGACTGTGTATTCGCCGGCTTCTTGGTAAGTCCATGTTGGCGCGATTTCACTGCTTGTTGCGCCGTTGCCGAAGTCCCATAGGTAGCTGATGATTTCGCCATCTTGATCCGAACTGAAGTTGCGAGCTGAGACGTTCAACCCATCTGTATTGAGTTCGAAGTTCGCTGTTGGCGCGATGTTGTGTTGGCTTACTTTCGACAGACGTACTACACCGTATTCGTTGACATCGCTTTGGTTAACAATGTCTACCACCAAGCCAAACTTAGTCAAAATACGACCCGAATCAGGAGCTTGTGGTGATGTGTAATCTTGGTCATCAGAGAAGCTCGCTGTACCCACTAGGCTTGTGTCCTGAAGCACATCGTTGTCACTGTTCACAAGACGCATAGGAGTATGATCTTTCAGTGAAAACGCGGCATCACGGACTTGGTAACGTGTTTGAGCGACTTTTCCTGAGTTTTGCCAAATCATGGCATTTTGGTCTGCATCGACCACACCTAACCAGCCTTCTCCTGGATGCTTGCCTACCCAGTTATCAGTGAGCGACTCATCGACATACCAAATGATCAGACCTGGATCGAACGACATGAGCTGGCCCATGCGCTTGATATTAGCCAAGCCTTCATCCACGTCCATATGACTGCGCCATTGCAGTAGGTAGTAGTGTTGAGCTTGATGGAAACCATTGTTCAATTTGAAGCCATTAAGCGCAAAGCTAGAGTTATCTTCGCCGTCATCTAGCGCAACTGTGTCACCGTCAACGATAAGGCTCAGGTTGTCTAAGTAGAAACCTTCCATGGCTAAGCCGCCATCGGTGATGTACTCGAACGAAAGCTCGACTTCTTGTCCAGCCCATTGAGAAACATCAAATTCAGCATCAATCCACCCGTCAGACTCACCACCTACCGCAGGCACTAGGCCGGTGTTGTAGGGGTCATCCATAGAGGTGATGTTGCCTGCGATGGCTTGCCCGTTCACAAGGACACGAGCAAAGTCATAGTCTTTTTCGATTTGGTACCAAGTTTTGAAGGTAAGCATTGCAGAATCGCCCGCCGGGATTTTCAGCTTACGGGTCATGCTATTTTTCAGGTCGTCGCCTTTTTGAGAGTGGAATGAGTACTCACCCTCGAACGGTTTCAAACCTTCGATTTGTTTCTCTGGAAGGTCGACCTTAATCATGTTCGGACGGGAGTTATCTGTCGTTTGGAACAAGGTGTAAATTTGTGGATTGTCTTCCAGGTCATCAATTGAGATTTGGTCATCATTAATCCAACGACCACCAATAGACTTCTGTAGGAAGTGTTTTGCCCAAGAACTGAATGCGGTTGGTTGAGTACCGCCAATTTGACCAGCCCAGCTGCCAGAAGACATTATAGACCAATAAGAGACTGGTTCACCCTTGCCCGTGTATTGCGTGTCGTACTCATCTGGAAGACCTAAATCATGGCCATATTCGTGAGCACAAACACCGGCTGCTGCGTCAATCGGTTGAATCGTGTAATCAAACGCCGCGTACTGGCCATTAAAGCGGTCTGGAAGCGAGCTCGAGGTGCCTTCTAGCACATGTGTGCGTCCAAGGTTGAATCGGTGAGACCAGATTGCATTAGGACCTAACACGCCACCACCGGCTTCTTCACCTACAGAAGCATGGAACACCATTAGGTGATCAATTACTCCGTCTGGCTCACGGAAGTCTCCGTCACCATCGTAATCGTAGCGATCCTCAATATCGTAATCAGCGAGGTTGATGCTAGGGTCTTGAGCTAACTGGTTGAGGGCTTCGCGAACGAGCTCTTGAGCATTTAGATCGTTATCTGTAGTCGGGGAGTTACCACCGTAGAAAGATGCTGGCTTAGAAGCTCGATACCAACCTGCGGCCTGACCTGCCACACTGTAACTGTCGCCTGACTCGCTCTGATAATACTGGCGCATCGAGATTAAGTTTTCACCATTTGGTCCGGTATAGCCCGAATCAGAAAACAGTAACTCTTGGTAGTGTTCTGAGTTGTAGCTCTCGTAGAGCATTTGCGTGTGCTCTTTAGTGAGCTTGTTATCGTCCCAGTTTAGATCAGGGAAGTCGACAAGCAGCGCGAGCACTTTGTCTGTGCGCTTGGTACCCATTTCCAGTGCGAAAACACTCGCTTTTTTGACGCCGGACTCTTTTTCGATGGCTTTTAGAATCTTTGCTCTCAGCTCCATGGCTTTCTTGCCAAATTGCGCATCACCTTTAAAACCCGAATTGATTTTATTTTTTAGGTAACGATCAAGGGCGCTGTGTCTTTCTTGATCGCTAGCGTTTTCATCAACTAAGCCTTGTCTTACTAGCATTTCAATTAGCTTATCTTCATTAACAACACCTAAATCAATAGGTGTTTTAGCATAACTGTTGACGCTAAATAGAGTAATCATTGCTGAAGCCAGCAACGTCTTTCTCATTATCTTCATTACATTTCCTTTTTATATTTCCATGTCGATATTAATATCAACTTCCTTCACCGGTGTTATTCACCGATATTGGTCTAATGCACTCTTTTGGTGCTTTATTTACCTGACGTTGGTTTTCTATATCTTTATTTAAATCGAGATTAGGCTGATGGTTCTTATTTGCTTTGGCATTGAGATAGATACGCAAAGCTTCTTGGTTTTCCTCATAATTTAAGCCTGGACAGATAATGCCCTGTTCAATCAATGACTTCAGCAATGGTTCATCATTCTCTATAGTGTAAGCCTGTGACAGTGAGGATAAGGACAGAACCATTAAAGCCATTGTTTTATGAGACATTGTTATAATTAGCCATTTGTTTCGATTATGTAACAAAATATATTTATAAAATTAACCAATCAAACTGTAAATTTTTACAAGTTATTGTCTATCCTATTTTCAACATTAAGAGTTAATATCAAATACCCTCAGGTAATTATCTTATTGTCAGTTATTTATTGAATTTTGGTGAATTTATAGTTGATGGTTTTAATAGTAAGTATCAGTGTAGATAATATGGTTATTGTCTCTCATGTTAATAGAGGTAAGGCTTTAGATAGTAATAAAAATACCGTTATACTTTGTGTTGATATAAGAATAATGAATTTTATTGTCAGCCCAATGATGGATTATTCGTGTTTAAATTATTTTCACTCGAATTATCACGATTTCTTCGATTGAGGAGAGGTGAAAGCGCTTGTGGGCGCAATGTTACGCAAATTTTTGGGTTGGAGCGGTTGGTGGTAGTGGCGAACAAGTTGGGTAGTGAAAAAGCTGATGATTAAAGAGCCTGTGTGCCGGCTCTTTTACTAAAAGGTTTAAGGTGAGTTTTCGCTGTTATGATTTGGATACGTCGCGATAAAAGTAACGCTCACAAATCGTTGGTTTGACACGTTTAATAGCGTGCGAAATTAAAGCGACGATGAGAACTGAGAATACGATTCTTCCCCAGAATATGGTGTAAAAATCAGCCCCGATCAGTAAGATCAACAAGGTGTCTTCAATCAAACTGTGGAGCAGATTGAGTAGCATAATGGCGGTAAACACGTCTCTTGCGGCTATATGTCCTTTCTTTGCTTCGTTGATCAATAGACCTCCTCCGAACGAAAGGCCGAGCGTGATCCCTATGATGGTTAGATTGGTCGCATCTTTGCTGATGCCTAGTAGTCTTAAAAATGGTCGTAGCAGCAGAGCCATTAACTTCTCGATGCCAAGAACCTTTAAAACTTTAAGTAACAGTAGCAGTGCTGAAATCACCATGAATATCACTGCAAAGTTTTTGAGTTGTTCGATAGCCCAACCGATGTAACTGTTATCTGACGATACTTCTGGCTGCCATAAGACGGTTGCTGGATAGTTGAGTAAATCTCCGTATTGATAGCTGAGATTCAGTAGCCATGCCAATACCAAGCTGCCGCCGACTCTGACTGATAAGGTGGCAAGCCAACTTACCCCTGCTTTTTTCGCGATTGCGCCTTCGATTGGTAGCGAATGAGCGAGCAGCATCATGCTGCCTAACACAGAAGCTTGAGCAACCGTTAAAGAAACATCGGAGTTGATGAGAATAATTAAGCCAGCGTATATATTGGTGAGGATGGTAGTAGCCCACACTAGGCCCATCTCTTTTGGTAACCCAACGCTTTCCATTATTGGGCTTAACCATTCACTCAGAATCACTATGCCGCCAAGCTCTTCTACGACTTTTATGACGATGATAATTGGAATCATGATCCGAAAAAGCGTTGAGGTAACATCGAAAATCTCTTTTAAGAGTTCTTTAAAAAATTGATAAGTGGATTTCATTGATACGTCCATGTTGCGACTGTTTGATTTAAGAAGATCTTATCGTGATTGCTGTGATCGTGATTTCTAAATCTCGTTATAAATTCGGCTATAATTTTTTAGTTACCTTTAATTGAGAAATTATTAGTCAATAAATAATGGATTTGAGAAATTATGGAAATCGACCGCATAGATAGAAGCATTCTTATCCAACTTCAAAAGAATAATCGTATTCCCAATTTAGCATTGGCCGAGCTTGTTGGTTTGTCACCGCCTGCCTGTTTAAAGCGTGTAAAACGTTTGAGAGAGGAGGGAGTGATCGTGGGCGATGTATCTATTATTAACCCTGAGCTTGCTGGTCATAAGATGACTTTGGTCGTGTCTGTCGAAATGGAGCGAGATAGAGGCGATATTTATCAAATTTTTCGCCATTCTATCTCGAAGGCTACAGAAGTTACGCAGTGTTATCAGATCTCAGGCAGTTATGACTTTATGCTTATCGTGACTGTTAAAGATATCCAAGCCTACGAAGACTTTGTTGAGCGAGTGCTACGCAAAGATCTCAATATTCGTAAGTTCCACACCTCTGTATCAATGAGAACGGTGAAGTTTAGTACTGAATTGAATTTAGAAGAGGCGTAACCGAGACTAGGACGTTTAGTACAAAATTGCAGCTATGTGAGGTAACTAGCTTAAATTCGTGTAAATAGCAGGCATTTACGCAAAATGTGACGTTCACATTTTGTCATAACTTTAATAATTGTATATATTCCTCGCCTAAAATAATAATTAACCAAAGTTAATAATAATGACTGTCAGCTCATCTTCTCTATCTCGTGAAACGTTACTCAGCGAACACGAACAACTCGTATCCACGACGGACCTCAAAGGCGTGATTACTTACAGTAATGATGCTTTTTGTCGTATCGCAGAATACAGCCAGCAAGAGTTACTAGGGCAACACCACAATATCGTTAGGCATGGCGATATGCCTAAAGCGGCGTTTGCCGATATGTGGTTAAACCTTAAGCAAGGCAAAGCGTGGCGGGGTATCGTAAAAAACAAAACCAAATCGGGTGGATACTATTGGGTCGATGCTTATGTGACGCCAATTTACGATAATGGGAAGGTGAGTGGTTACCAATCGGTACGTGTGAAGCCTAAAAACGAATGGGTACAAGTTGCCGATAAAGCATACCAAGGTTTATTGAAGGCTGAGAAATCTGGTCGCCAATGGTCATTACAGATCAGTGATAGTGTTCGTTATGCTGTGTTGCTGGGCTCTCTGGCTGCACCGCTGATTTCAAACCTTGTCGAAGTAGGGCAAGTGTCCCAATGGCTTCTGAGTTTACTACCTGTCTCTGCTCTTGCGCTGTTGTTCCGCCAAGAACTCATCGACACACCTTTACAGCTGAAAAAACTGCAATCAAAGTTCGATAGCGTGAGCCGCCTAGTTTATTCAGGGAACAGTAAGTTTTCTGTGGCTGATTTTCACTTAAAACTTCTGTCTGCTCGTATACGCACTGTATTAGGTCGAATGACTGACTCAGCGAAACCATTGCAAGATTTGGCTGACAATCTTAATGCTACGTCGTTTGAAGTGTCTGAAGCGTTAGATCAACAAACCAAAGACATTCTGCAAGTACGTGAGGCAACCGAAGAGGTTGAATTAACCGCGAATGAAGTTTCGTCTCGTACAGAAGAAGCGCATCAGATTGTCGATGTGACTCTAGAGACTTGTGCTGGCGCTAAAGAGAGCATTAACCAAACTCATCGCAACCTTGAAAATTTAGCTTCACAAGCTGAAAAAGCGACACAAACGACTTACCAACTGAGCGATCAAGCGCAAAGTGTCAGTAAGATAATGGAAGAGATTGGTGGCATTGCGGAGCAAACCAACCTGCTGGCGCTCAACGCAGCAATAGAAGCGGCGAGAGCGGGTGAGCAAGGTCGAGGCTTTGCCGTAGTGGCTGATGAAGTACGTGCGCTGTCTGGGCGTACTTCGAACGCGACAGTACAAATCAAAGAGAGCATCGAAACCATGCTCACTACCATTGAAGGTTGGCAGAAAGACATACTGGCGAACAGAGAGCAGACCGATGCGTGCGGTGATGTGGCTAAGGTGAGCGCAGAGCGTATATCTGAAGTTGAAAACTTGATGCAATCTATGAACGAGTTGATGCAGTCGGTAGAAAACTCAGCCCATAAGCAACGCACACTGTCGAGTGAGGTGAATCTTCACATGCAATCTATCGCGTCGACAGCAGAGCAGAATTTAGTTGCTACTCACTCAGTGAAGGATCATTCGACTGAGCTTAAAGAACAAGTAAACGAGTTCTATCAGTTAGCTAAACGTTTTGAAGAAAAGTAGCGACCTTAAATAACTTTATGAAAAAATAAAAGAAAGCCTTGCATGATGTGCAGGGCTTTTTTGTAGGTGAAGTGAAGGTTAGAAAAGCTTTGAAACAAAAATAAAACATCGTTCAATTGAGGTTAAGTTACACTTCATATATTCCAATCAAAAGACAGAGCATCAGCATGCGCCCCCTTATTGTTACCACCATTTGCTTAAGTTTTATTAGTGTTCCTTGTATAGCCTCTAAAGGATCAAATTATCTCTATACGGGATATCAGAATACGAGGGTGAGCGACGATGGTTTTCAAGATTACTTTGATGGTGCTTACAATAACTCGGGGAGTAAGCAGCTTTACGGTGGCTATGTCGGCGGTAACTATGCCTTAAAGGATACTTTTTTCGTCGGTTTCGACTCTTCTGTGACCACACGCTCTTCGACGACACTGTCTGATTTGTCTGTTCAGTTGGGCTGGTATCATCCTATTACTTCGCAGGTTGAGCTTTACGCTTCTGGTGGGGTGAATTGGGTTAGGCCGCAGAGGCGTTCTTCGTGCCGAAATGACACTATCCATGGACCGTGTGATAGAGAAACCACCAAAAACTACGATGAGGGCTTTATCGGTGAGGCTGGGGCGATTGTTTCGATTAATGAGCGTTGGTCGTTGCAACCATTTTATAGCTATTCTGACACGCATAAGCATGGCTTAAACAACTTTGGGATTGTGAGCTCGGTTGACGTTCTTTCTTGGCTCGCGGTCGATGCTGGGTATGAACACACGTATAGTAAAAACCTAAACCAGAATACACTTCGTTTGGGGGCAAGGTTTACGTTTTAACGGTGAAAGGCGAGATACAAAAAAGCCCTACATGAAAATGAACTGACCCCCAATAGTTGGACACCAATTATTGGGGGTCTTTTTATGTCCAAATATAGCCGAGAGCTAAAATGTATCATTGCTAAGCAATATTTAGATGG
>NZ_VTXF01000033.1:0-96770 GCF_013114585.1 Vibrio sp. 99K-1 | reverse complement strand
CGCCGTTATTAAAAGTAACTTTGAGAGAACTACTTGGTTTTCCGAGACGTCGGAAACCGCAATACCGGAAAATCAATTGGAGAAATCACCATGGCAGTGAATGTAAATACCAACGTTTCAGCGATGACTGCGCAACGTTACCTAAACAACGCAAACAGCGCACAACAAACATCAATGGAGCGTCTAGCTTCTGGCTCTAAAATCAACAGCGCAAAAGATGATGCTGCGGGCCTACAAATCTCTAACCGTTTGAACGTTCAAAGCCGCGGCTTAGACGTTGCTGTTCGTAACGCGAACGACGGTATCTCTATTGCACAAACCGCTGAAGGTGCAATGAACGAGACGACTAACATCCTGCAACGTATGCGTGATCTTTCTCTACAATCTGCGAACGGCTCAAACTCTAAGTCTGAGCGTGTAGCGATTCAAGAAGAAGTAACAGCACTGAACGACGAGCTAAACCGTATCGCGGAAACGACGTCTTTTGGTGGTAACAAGCTACTTAACGGTACTCACGGTACTAAATCATTCCAAATCGGTGCGGATAACGGTGAAGCGGTAATGCTTCAACTGAAAGACATGCGTTCTGATAACGCTCAGATGGGTGGTAAGAGCTACCAAACTGAGAACGCTAAAGACAAAGACTGGAACGTACAAGCGGGCTCTAACGACCTAAAACTGTCGTTCACTGACAACTTTGGTCAAGCACAAGAAATCGACATCAGCGCAAAAGCGGGTGACGACATCGAAGAGCTAGCGACTTACATCAACGGTCAGCAAGATTCTGTTAAAGCGTCTGTGACTGAAGACGGCAAGCTACAAATGTTCACTGGTAACAACAAAGTGAGCGGCGATGTTTCTTTCTCTGGCGGTCTTGCTGGTGAGCTAGGCATTCAAGCGGGTAAAGACGTAACCGTTGATACTATCGACGTAACGTCTGTTGGCGGCGCACAAGAGTCTGTAGCAGTACTTCAAGCTCGATTCTTGCTCAAGCGAAGCAAGCGCCGAACTCGGCACTTAGCCTACTAGGTTAATCGATTAAAAAGCCACGTTGACTATAAGTGTTGTTGAGACAAAGTGTTAACGTAAGGCCTCCACAAATTAGCTCGTGGTGAGAGATGAGCGCTAAACAAACCCAGCTTCGGCTGGGTTTTTTATTGCCTGCTATTTATCAAAGACACATTGGGGAAAGATAAGTGTGTAAACAGAAGGAAAAGCGAGATTCCCTATCACGTTCGTGCCTCACTGTAGGGAATGACGGGGATTGGACGATAATGATCTTATTGCTTTGTCAAATGAGTACGATTTGTTTGAGCAAGTAATGGCTCAGTTAGAACAGAGTAGCTAATCGTCATTCCACAACCGAGTAGCTATTTGTAAGAAGAGCGAGCTCCGTCGTCATCCCAGAATCGAGTAGAACGAGATATCAGGGATCTATATTCGTGAAAGGATGCTGCAAAAGAGGGGGGGGGATTTCGCTGTTGGAGAGGGATAGAGTAATTAGTCGCCTGACATGTAAATATAACAGGCACAAAAAACGCCACCCTTAGGTAGCGTTTTAATTAAAGCAGATAAGTAATCGAGATTACTTAGTTACTTTAAGAACTGGAGTTTCACCAACAGTTACAGAACCAGAAAGCTTGTTCAGCTCTTTGATTTCGTCCATGTTAGAGATAACAACTGGAGTAAGCGTAGATTTCGCTTTCTCTTCTAGAAGCGCTAGGTCGAAAGTGATGATAGTGTCACCAGCTTTAACAGATTGACCTTCTTCAGCTACACGAGTGAAGCCTTCGCCTTTAAGTTCAACAGTATCGATACCGAAGTGAACGAAAAGCTCAACACCGTCGTCAGACTCGATAGAGAATGCGTGGTTAGTTTCGAAGATCTTACCGATAGTACCGTTAACTGGAGCTACCATTTTGTCGCCAGCTGGTTTGATCGCGATGCCGTCACCAACGATTTTCTCAGCGAAAACTACATCTGGCACATCTTCGATGTTTACGATTTCACCAGAAAGAGGTGCGATGATTTCGATTGCACCAGCATCAGCGCTGTCATCAGATACAAGCTTTTTCAGTTTGTCAAACAGACCCATTGTGTCATGCTCCTAACGTTTAGTTTTATTCTGTAGAATATACTATACCAATCTAACAAATTAGACGACTATTTTTAGCCGTCTAACTTTATTAAGAATTTGGCGATTACTGAGATTTCTCAGCGATGAATTTTTCTACGCAAGCTTCAATTTCAGCAGCTGTAGGTAGAGATAGCGCTTCGTCAGCCATAGCTTTAACTTCAGCGAAGTTAGAGTTACGGATTACTTTCTTAACTTTAGGGATAGAGATGCCGCTCATAGAGAACTCATCTAGGCCCATACCAAGAAGAAGAAGTGTTGCACGCTCATCACCAGCAAGCTCACCACACATACCAGTCCACTTACCTTCAGCGTGTGATGCGTCGATCACTTGCTTGATTACTGTAAGAACAGCAGGAGATAGTGGGTTGTATAGGTGAGAAATCATTTCGTTACCACGGTCTACCGCAAGAGTGTATTGCGTTAGGTCGTTAGTACCGATAGAGAAGAAAGATACTTCTTTCGCTAGGTGGTGTGCGATTGCAGCAGCTGCTGGAGTCTCAACCATTACGCCGATTTCGATATCTTCATCGAAAGCTAGGCCTTCAGCGCGAAGTTCAGCTTTGTACTCTTCGATTGCTTTCTTCAGTTCACGGATCTCTTCGACAGAAATGATCATTGGGAACATGATGCGTAGTTTACCGTGTGCAGATGCACGTAGGATACCACGTAGTTGGTCACGTAGGATTTCACGACGATCCAAGCTGATACGTACTGCACGCCAGCCTAGGAACGGGTTCATCTCTTGTGGAAGATCCATGTATGGTAGATCTTTATCGCCACCGATATCCATAGTACGGATGATCACTGACTCACCGTTCATTGCTTCAGCTACTTCTTTGTAAGCAACGTATTGCTCTTCTTCAGTAGGAAGCGCGTCACGGTCCATAAATAGGAATTCAGTACGGTACAGACCAACGCCTTCACCGCCATTACGCAGGATACCGTCACAGTCTTTTACTGTACCGATGTTGCCGCAAACTTCTACACGGTGACCGTCTAGAGTTTCAGCATGCAAATCTTTTAGTTTTGCTAGTTCAGCCGCTTCTGCTTCGAAATCTTCTTTGATTTTCTTAGCTTCTGCTAGTTCAGCTTCAGAAGGGTTGATGATGATCTTGTTGTTCATCGCGTCTAGCACAAGCATGTCGCCGTTCTTAACTTGCTTAGTGATATCGTTAGTACCAACGATAGCTGGAAGCTCAAGAGAACGTGCCATGATTGAAGTATGAGATGTACGACCGCCGATGTCACAAGCGAAACCAAGAACGTAGTCTAGGTTGATTTGTGCAGTTTCAGATGGCGTTAGGTCGTAAGCTACTAGGATAACTTCTTCACTGATGTCTGATAGAGACACAATGTTGATGCCTAGAGCATTTTTAACGAAACGAGTACCGATATCGCGGATATCAGTTGCACGTTCTTTTAGGTACTCATCATCAAGAGATTCAAGCGCACAAGCTTGCTCTTCGATCACAGTGTGGATCGCGTTGTCTGCGTGCATTTTTTCTTTCTTGATGAGTGCTAAAATCTCTTCTTCTAGCTCTTCATCTTCAAGCAGCATGATGTGGCCTTCAAAGATTGCTTCTTTTTCTTCGCCAAAAGTTTCAAGTGCTTTTTGCTTAACAACTTCAAGTTGTTGAGAAGATTTGTTACGAGCGTCAAAGAAACGCTGTACTTCTGCTTCAACTTGGTCGTCAGAGATAGATTGAGTGTTTAGGACAATTTCATCTTCTTGAAGTAGTAGTGCTTTACCGAAAGCAATACCAGGAGATGCTAGGATGCCTGAAATCATAGCCTTACCTTAGTTGTTCAACTGTAAACGGGAGAGTGTGTGACTTTAAGTCGTCGACTAATGTCGCGCTTATTCCTATCTATTTCGAACAAAGCCACTTTGCTATGCAAAATGGCTTTGAAAGAAGGAGACCGTATTAGTGTAGTTGATCCATAAGAGCAACTAGGTGGTCAACTGCTTGCTGAGCTTGAGGACCTTCAGCTGAAATAGTTACGTTAGTACCTTTTACTAGGCCTAAAGTTTGTAGTTTGAACAGGCTTTTCGCGCTAGCGCTTTTGCCGTTAGAAGTCACTGTGATGTCAGCGTCGAAAGATTTTGCTTCTTTAACGAACTGTGCAGCTGGACGAGTGTGAAGACCGTTTTCTGCTGTGATTTCTACTTGCTTCTCGTACATTTTATATACCCCAATTAATTTATTTTTTGTAAGTTTGTAACCAGTTTAGCTTAACTGCTTTAGCTCAAATGCGCTAGAGGCTAGTACGCCATGTTCGTGTTAGAACTTAGACTGGTTATAAATTTTTATCCAGCCATGGTCATCTTTTGTTGAGGACTCACGACCTTCAGAATCTGTTTATTGCTTCTTTTATTTTGAAGCGAAAAATAAAACAGACCCGATATTACCAAAGGTGGGGCAGGGATCAACAAAAAAGCCCCTAAACGGGGCTTTTTTGGACGAAAAATTGATTTGACCACATATTATTGTTGGTTCTCTTTTTCCGTAAAGATACCTGCAAATAGCGCTGTACTTAGGTAACGCTCACCAGAGCTTGGAAGTACAGTGACAATGGTTTTTCCTGCAAATTCAGGTAGTTCAGCGATTCTGTTTGCCGCTACTACTGCTGCACCTGAAGAGATACCTGCAAGGATACCTTCTTCTTTCATTAGTCGTTGAGCCATTTCAATTGCTTCTTCAGAAGTTACTGACTCTACGCGGTCGATAAGTTCTAAATCTAAGTTTCCAGGGATGAAACCGGCACCGATACCTTGGATTTTGTGCGGAGCTGGTTTGATTTCTTCACCTGCAAGTGCCTGTGCGATTACTGGAGATTCTGCTGGCTCTACCGCGACAGAAGTGATGGCTTTGCCTTTTTCACCTTTAATGTAACGACTTGTACCAGTGATAGTACCGCCTGTACCTACGCCAGCTACAAACACGTCAATCTCGCCGTCTGTTGCTTCCCAGATCTCAGGACCTGTTGTTTGTTCGTGAATCTGTGGGTTAGCTGGGTTGTTGAACTGTTGTAGTAGTAGGTATTTGTCTGGATCTGAAGCAACAATCTCTTCTGCTTTAGCAATCGCGCCATTCATGCCTTTTGGTGCTTCAGTCAGTACTAGGTTTGCGCCAAGCGCTTTAAGCAGCTTACGACGCTCTAAGCTCATTGACTCAGGCATAGTTAGTGTAAGTTTGTAACCACGCGCTGCAGCTACGAATGCGAGTGCAACACCTGTATTACCACTGGTTGGTTCAACAAGCTCGATGCCTGGCTTAAGGGTACCTGCTTTCTCTGCTTCCCAGATCATGTTCGAACCGATACGACACTTAACACTGAAGCTTGGGTTACGAGCTTCGATCTTAGCTAGGACGTTACCTTTGCTTACTTTGTTTAGGCGGACTAGAGGTGTATTACCAATCGTTAGGGTGTTGTCTTCGTAGATCTTGCTCATGCGATATTCCTTCATTTAATGACAGAACTAAACGTAGTATATCAATCACTTTACCGTCTAGTGTCTTTCGATGTTTGTTCAGCTTGAATTTAGATTAAACAAGTTGAAAAAAAGGTAAAAGGATTAAAAAGTTATATCATATAGATATGTAGCAGAATTGACGCCTATCTTTATTGAAATCAGAACTTCAAAAAGATAGGCGAAACTAGGAAGTGCAGGCAGAGAGTTAGATACGAGAACTATAGACGAGAGCGTAGAGCTTGGTCTTTAAACTCAGCAACCCACATCGCGGTTGCACCACATACGGCTACGGGCATTACAATCAGGTTCAAAATTGGAATAGTAGTGAACACGGAAACAAGCGCGCCGAAGCTATAGCTCTTACCTTGTTTTTGTTTCAAACTATTTCTCATGTCATCAAATTTGATTTTATGGTTATCGAATGGGTAGTCGGCGTATTGAATCGCTAATATCCACGCGGTGAAGATGAACCATAAAAACGGTGCAACGGTTTGTCCTAGTGCTGGAATTAACAAAAGTAGGAATAAACCGATCGCTTTTGGCAGAACGTAGACAAGCTTGCGCCATTCTCTTGCTAAAATACGCGGTGTGTCTTTAAGAACATCAAGCAGGCCATCATCATTGACTTTCTTGCCGCTAAGTAGCTCTTCGACTTTTTCAGAGAGCAAACCGTTAAAAGGAGCTGCAATGAAATTGGCAAGGGTGCTAAAGAAATATGAAAACGTTGCTAAGACAGTTAACACCAATAGTGGCCATAAGATATAGGACAACCATGACAAGAAGCTTGGTAAACCTTCCATCCAGCCTTCAATCCAAGTGTTTAAGTTAGAGAAGATATAAAACAACGCACCACCAACCAGCAGGACGTTAGCGATAAGAGGAAGTAGCACAAATTTACGAATGCTCGGTGACAACGCGATTTTTATTCCGAAAACAAAATAGCCAAAGCCGGAGCGGGGAACAGATTCAATAGTCATATTTAATTAAGGTCACATGTGAATTTGGTTAAATAGCAAACACGTCTAGTGTACTCGACCGAAATTAAGAAAAAAAGCGTGGTGAAAATCACACCATCTAAGGAACTAATTGTATTAAGTTGTTCTAAAACAGTGGCTACTTTTGATAGAGTAGTGAGATTGGTCAAATTAACCCAACTTAGTGACAGCGTTTTGCCGCTAGTTGACTAAGAAAGCTGAGAGCGAAAAATGCAGGAATTGCGATTTGTACTCATTATTGTTGGCGCACTAGCTATCGCCGCATTATTGTTCCACGGTTTGTGGACGAGTAAAAAAGAAGGGAAAGCAAAGTTTGGAGATAAGCCACTTGGCAAGCTAGATAATGATAGCTTAGACGATGCTGAAACCATCCCAAACCGTCCATTCGCCCCAGAAGATGATTTTGAAATAATCCGAAAAGAGCGTAAAGAGCCGGATTTTGCGGTATCGCCATCTGCGGCTGATCCGCTGATCGATTCAGATCCGCTTACAGCACCACAATCAAAAGAAGAGCAACAAGACGATATCGAGTTGAATGATTTGCCTTCTTTCAGTGTTGAAGACCCTATCAAGGTTGATAGCGAACCGGAAGGTGCTGAACAAGCGGTAGAACCAGAGGTTCCTAGCTTCGAACTCACCGACGAGCAAAAAGAGAGCCATGCAGGTTTTAAAGAGCAGTACGGTTCTTTTGAAGAAGTTGCAGCTGAACAAGTTGAAGAGCCTGTAGTCGCAAGTGAGCCAATGGCTTCACAACAAACTTTTACTGCAAGTGAACCATTCGCAGCAAAAGAGAGTGCTGCTCCACAAGCAGCAGCTCCTGTTGAAGAAACAAAGCAAGATGAAGAGTTAGGCTTAGAGGTGATTGTCCTTAATGTTCACTGTGCTGGAGAGATCCCATTTGTTGGTACTGAACTTTTCCGCAGCATGGAGAACAATGGCTTAACCTACGGTGAGATGTCTATTTACCACTGTTTTGCACAATCAGCTGATGAGCCTAAAGTTATCTTCAGTGTCGCGAACATGATGCAGCCAGGAACTTTAGAGCATGATGATCCAGCTGACTTTACGACTAAGGGTATTTCGTTCTTCATGACGTTGCCATGCTATGGTCAAGCTGATCAAAACTTCAATGTGATGTTGAGTGCAGCACAGAAGATTGCTGATGATATGGGTGGAAACGTCTTGGATGAATCGCGTAACTTGATGACACCAAACCGTTTATCAGACTATCGCAAACAGATTAGAGACTTCATGTCGGCAGCGAATGCTTAGCCATATTGTTTAGCCTAGTAAATAATCTATATTTATAGAAAAGGGCTCCTAAGGGAGCCCTTTTTGATATTTCAATCACGACAGAGAATGATATGAAAGAATCGATTCAAGTGACCTTAGAGCAGTTAAGAGAAACTCTGCACTATCATGCCGTTCGTTATTACGTAGAAGATAGCCCAGAGATCCCTGATGTTGAGTACGATCGATTAATGCAACAGTTGCTAAAGATCGAAGAAGAGAACCCAGAGCTCGTAACGGTTGACTCACCGAGCCAACGTGTTGGTGGTCAGCCACTAGATGGCTTCACACAAGTGACTCACGAGATCCCAATGCTTTCTCTGGATAATGCATTCTCTGATGAAGACTTAGATGCGTTCAATAAGCGTATGTCCGATAGGGCGCCAACCGCTAACCTTAAGACTTTCTGTTGCGAGCCTAAACTCGATGGCCTCGCTGTGAGTTTGCTTTACGTGAACGGGACATTAGTTCAAGCGGCGACTCGTGGTGATGGCGCAACGGGTGAAAACATCACTGAAAACGTACGTACGATTAGCTCGATTCCACTTAAGCTACAAGGCGAAGGTTGGCCTGAACGTATCGAAGTGCGTGGTGAAGTGTTCATGCCAAAAGCCGGCTTCGATAAACTGAACGAAATGGCGTTGAAGAAAGGCGAGAAAGTCTTTGTTAACCCACGTAATGCAGCAGCAGGTAGTTTGCGTCAACTGGATTCTCGTATTACCGCAAAACGCCCATTAGCTTTCTATGCTTACAGCGTGGGTGTGGTTGAAGGTGCAGAGCTCTCAACTAGCCACTACCAACGCTTTTTGCAGCTGAAAGGTTGGGGTTTACCTATGTGTCCTGAGACGAAGCAGCTTAGCTCTCTTGAGGATGTAAAAGCGTATTACCAAGATATCATGACGCGTCGCGATGCTCTGGCTTATGAGATCGATGGCGTGGTGATCAAAGTCGATGATATCGCGGCACAAGAAGTGCTTGGCTTTGTTGCTAGAGCCCCTCGTTGGGCGATTGCTTACAAGTTCCCGGCTCAAGAAGAGATTACCCTGCTTAACGATGTTGAGTTTCAGGTAGGCCGTACCGGCGCTATTACGCCTGTAGCTAAACTGGAGCCTATCTTTGTGGGTGGTGTGACGGTGAGTAATGCAACGCTACACAACGCTGATGAGATTGCTCGTCTAGGTGTGAAGGTAGGTGATAGCGTTATTATCCGCCGTGCTGGTGATGTGATTCCACAGATTGTCGCGGTTGTACAAGACCGTCGCCCTGAGACGGCTAAAGACATCGTTTTCCCTGATGCATGCCCTGTATGTAGCTCTGCGGTTGAGCGCGTAGAGGGGGAAGCTGTAGCGCGTTGTACTGGCGGTTTGGTGTGTCAGGCTCAGCGTAAAGAAGCGCTTAAGCACTTTGTATCTCGAAAGGCGCTTGATGTTGATGGTCTGGGCGTGAAAGTAATAGAGCAGCTTGTTGATCGTGAAATGGTCGAAACACCAGCTGATCTGTTTAAACTTAGCGCTGGCGTGATTACGGTGCTTGACCGTATGGGGCCGAAATCGGCACAGAACGTGGTGAGTGCGCTGAACAAAGCGAAAGATACGACGTTAGCGCGTTTCCTTTATTCACTGGGTATTCGTGAAGTCGGTGAAGCGACTGCGATGAACTTAGCACAGCATTTTAAGACATTAGAGCTCGTTCAATCGGCAACTCATGAACAGCTTGTTGAGGTGTCCGATATTGGCGACATCGTTGCTAGTCATATTACGGCTTTCTTCTCACAAGAGAAAAACCGAGCGGTCGTTGAACAGCTTATCGAACTAGGCGTGAACTGGCCTGTGATTGAAGATGCGCCAGATGACCAAGAATTGCCTCTAGAAGGCAAAGTGGTTGTGCTAACAGGTTCATTGTCTCAATTGGGCCGAAGCGAAGCGAAAGCTGCACTTCAAGCGTTAGGTGCTAAAGTAACGGGTAGCGTATCTAAGAAAACCGATATCCTATTTGCCGGAGAAGCAGCAGGTTCTAAATTAACCAAAGCACAAGATTTAGGTATCGAAATAAGAACCGAAGAAGATCTAATTGCTCTTCTTTCGTAAGTAAATTCAGGTAAAAAAAGCTCAAAGGCACTCCTTTCAAGAGAGTGCCTTTTTTGTGTCTGTTATAAAAATGGTGGCTTTTTAATTGTTGAGAATTTTGTTCTTATACGAACTACAAAATCAGGACAGTGACGGCGCTCAACATTAATGAAATAGCGTTCTAGTTGTATCAGAAATGCGAGTCATATCTATTTTTATAAAAGGCGATCTTTCTTAAGTTGCTGTTTTATATGGTTTTAGGTGTTATTGTGTGTGACCTTTCAAATTTATCGATCTGGATCACTAAGTACATGGTAAATTTGCACCAACTCATATTTTTTTAGATGAAAATTAAGTTCTCATTGATCTTTTTGAGGGCGAAGTTAGTCTTAATGCCATGGATGCACGATGTGTATACCCAGAAAGGAAATAGAGAATTCAGCGTTAAGGATTCTCAAACAAGAAAAGGTATTTCTCTCTACGGCGGCCAACTTTAGGTGGGGAATATTCAAACAGCTATATCCATTTTTAGGAGTTTTATTCCATGGAAAACAAATTTTTCAAACGTACTCTACTAGGTGCATCCGTTGCACTTTTATCGACAGGCGTAATGGCGAAAGAAGTTGGTATCAACTCTGACTTCAACGTTGACGTATACGGTGTTGCAGCTATCTCTCTAGTTAACTACAACACAACTGATAACAACGACTCTAGTACTGGTTACGCTGTAGAGAACGAATCTCGTATCGGCTTCCGTGCTCATAAAGATATGTTTGATGATGTATTAATCACAATGCAGATCGAATCTGGTTACGTAGATAGCACAGACTGGTCTCACGGTGGTGTTTCAGGTGGTGTTCTAGGTTTCCGTGATACTTTCATTGGTGCTTCTGGCTCTTGGGGTAACCTACGTGTTGGTCGTGTTCTGACTCCACTATACGAAATCGTCGACTGGCCATTCTCTAACCCTGGTCTAGGTTCTGTATTCGATTGGGGCGGTATCAATGGTCACTACGATCGTCAATCTAACCAAGTTCGTTACGATTCAGCTAAATTTGGCGGTTTCTCTTTTGCAGCTTCTGTTGGTCGTGATGATAACGACAATGGTGGTGGTGCAGCGACTCGTGATGCAAACTTCGTTGGCGCAAGTGCTAAATACAGCTTTGAGAAAATCACATTCATGGGTGCGGTTGAATCTGGTACTCGTGTAGTTGCGGCTTCTGGTGGTGAGTATGTTGTAGCTCAAGAAGATATTAAAGATGCAAACGGCACCGTAACTACGCCTAAAGGTGAAATTTACCTAACTGATACTGTAGCTGGTTACGATGACGACACATTCGCATACATCGTTGGTTTTGAAGCTAGCCTACCAGCAGGTTTCGGTTTCGCTGCAGCATATAAAGGCGAAGAGCTAGACAACGGCATCCGTAAAGTGACTCAAGATTCTTACTCTATCATCGGTCAATACTGGAATGGTCCAATCGGTTTCAAACTAGGTTACGCAGCTAACCTTGAGTCTGAAACAAATGGTTCTAAAGATGCTAACTCAGACAGCAACACTATCTCAGGTCAGCTAATGGCTGTTCATAACGGTTTCGTACCTTACCTACGTGTAGCGGGTCGTACTGTTGGTGACGCTGATACAGATATCGTAACTCGCGTTGGTCTTGAATACGGTTTCTAAGCTAGAATCTTTAGCTTAAACAGTTAGATAAAAATCAAAACGCTGGTAAATTTTGTTTGCCAGCGTTTTTCCATAGTGAACATAAGGAATTAGTCATAATGAATAAAGTTAGTGTAGTTGTATTATCATTATTTTTGGGAGCTTGTAGTTCACTCGATTCACAAAGTAATTTTGCAGACTCAGTTGCTGATGTTCAGCCTAAAGGTGGTTACATTAAAGTAACCGGTCAATCTTACGTAGCAGAAAATAGAGCAAATGTAGGCGCAGACATTCTCAAGTCGTCGCTTTATTTTACATACAATAAAGAAGTAACACCGAATACTGCCCCAGAATCTTCAATTACTATGGACGTAAGTTACTTCCAAAGTTACAAAGAGTACGAAACGGTTAGTTTTTTTGGCAAGACGATAGAACTAGAAGATAGACAAGTACCAAGAGAAAGCTGCAGCGAGCACTGTACTAAGACTCAATATATTAAATTTCCACTAAGTGACGCTGATATCCAGCAAGCAAGAGAAAAGAATTTAGAATTTACGCTTGAAGGCCAAAACTCAGTAATGAGTACGACTTTTATCGTGCCGAAAGCGTACATCGACACAATTTATAACGGTGCAAATAATCATACAGCTATCGCGGTTGCTCCAGTTGCGGCTGTTCCAGTAGCAGCAGTAGCTGCTGAAGAGCCAAAAGCCTCACAAGCACAAGAGATGGTGAATTACTGGTATGGTGAAGCAACCAAAGAAGAGCAATCTGCAGTGACAGATTGGGCATTCAAGAATCGTAAGAACGCGAACCCAGCACCACTAGAAGGCTCAAAAGAGATCGAAATGGTTTCTTACTGGTTCAATAAATTAGACAACGAAGAAAAATCTCAGACGATGATTTGGTTGTTGGAGCAAGAGTAAGCCTTTAACCTAAGCCTCAAACTATGTTTTTCAACCGCAGTATTGTATAACAGCAGTACTGCGGTTTTTCATTTTAAGCTTACAGGTAACATTGTGAATATTGGTGAAGTAGCGAAACGTGTTGGTACAACAGCGAAATCCATTCGTTTTTACGAAAGTAAAGGCATGATGAGTCCGCCACATCGTTCAGAAAATGGCTACAGGCAATATGGCGAGATTCATATCGAGCAGCTAGAATTTGTGCTCAGAGCAAAGATGGTTGGCTTCACACTGGATGAGTGTAAATCCTTGGTTGAGCTAGCTATGAACCCTAATAGGCAAAGTTTCGAAGTAAAACAGAAAGCGACTCAGAAGTTAGACGAAATAGAATTGAAGCTCGCGGAGCTCAATAAAATGAAGGCTCAATTGCAATCTTGGGTACACGACTGCCCAGGTGACGCTTCTACGGATTGTCCTATCTTAAACAATTTATCTGGCCGTCCTTAGACCATTTCAGTAATAAATATCAGTCAGGCTGTAAATGATGTTACTAGCCTGACTTAACCACTTATCACAGCACTTTTCCGCCGTAATGTTTACAGATCAGTAGTGGTACATGAGTGACCGCGTTACCATCTGAACACTTAACAATAGGTCCCATATTACCGTTACCTGGTGATTGACTGCTCGCTAGAGCGCTTCCGAATGACAAGCTAAAAATAGCCGTAACAATGATTAGAAAATGTCTCATACAAACTCCGTTAGTTTTATCTCCGATTGAGATAAGTGAAAGTATGGACAAGGTGAAGAAAATTTCAAAAATTGGACGGACTTAACATTTTTAATAATTATAATTAAGCGATAGTGAGACGAACTATTCATATGTATTTTGGCTAACAAACTTGGCTTTCTTATGCCTTTTGGATTCATTCAAATTTTTTAGCTTTATGAAATAAGAACTTATTTTGTTATCAATTAAATCTATCGTAATGATATTTAAAATATTATTGATGAATAAAAACTAAAAAAGCCTGCATTTATTGAAAATGCAGGCTTTATATATTAATAAACTATAAAGGTTCTATTATTAGAACTATTCCGTCTAAAGCAACAATCTTTATTTCTGTGCCAGATGGAATATCTTGGCTAGCCTTTGCAGACCAAGAAGAGTCACCGAACTTAATACGACAGCTACCTTTTTTGACGTCTTCACTTAGAACGAGGGTTTGACCTACCAGCTGCTTTTCTCTTTGGTTGAGTTCTCTATTTGAATCTGACCGCTTATCACTAGATAGTTGCCTTCTCCACCACAACCAAGTGGTGATAAGGGAGAAGCTAGCAAAGGATAGCCATTGCATCTGCCAACCAATTGGTAGAGCACCCAAAAGAGCACCGACCAACATGGCTGAGATGCCTATCCACAAAAAGTAACCAGCGGTTCCAACCAGTTCAAGTGCAAGCAACGCTAGACCAAACGCCAGCCAGTGCCAGTGGTTTACTTGTTCTAGTAATTCGACCATAAGTTAGTCCTTACTATTTGTATCATTCTTGTGTGTGAACATTTCTGCGATACCAGCAACAGAGCCCATTAGGCCAGTCGCTTCAAGTGGTAGCATGATGATCTTACCGTTTTCTGCTTGTCCAATTGACTTCAATGCCTCGGTATAGCCTTGTGCAATAAAGTAGTTCACGGCTTGCATGTCACCCTGTGCAATTGCGGTTGATACCATTTCTGTTGCTTTCGCTTCTGCTTCTGCCGCACGTTCACGTGCTTCTGCTTGAAGTATTGCGGCTTGCTTTTCACCTTCAGCTTTTAGGATCTCTGATTGTTTGTGACCTTCAGCCTTAAGGATCTCAGCTTGTCTTACACCTTCTGCTTCTAAGATATCGGCACGCTTGTTACGTTCCGCTTTCATCTGAGCATTCATCGCAGCCGTCAGGTCTGCTGGTGGCTGTACGTCTTTAATTTCGATACGGGTAACCTTTACGCCCCACGGGTTGGTGGCTTCATCCACGATGTTAAGAAGCTTGGTGTTGATCATGTCACGTTGACTTAGCATCTCATCAAGTTCCATTGAACCCAGTACCGTACGAATGTTAGTCAAAGTTAGGTTACGAATCGCGTGCTCGAGGTCATTGACTTCATACGCTGCTCGCGGTGCATCAATCACTTGTACGAAACAGACCGCATCAATAACCACATTGGCATTGTCTTTAGAGATAACTTCTTGCGCGGGGATATCAAGAACTCGCTCCATCATATTGATTCGTTGACCGATCTTATCAATGAACGGAATGATTAAGTTAAGGCCTGGTTTTAGTGTGTGTGTGTAGCGGCCGAAGCGCTCTACCGTCCAGTTATTACCCTGTGGTACGGTTTTTACACCAGCGAAAATAAAGAGCAGTGCGACGACAGTAAAGACGCCAATAGTAATCAAAGTATCGATAGGCATACAAAGTCCTTTGCAAGTTTAAGTTTCAAATTATTTATTACTCATACTGGCGCATATTTAAAGTGGGAGCAAATTTATAAATGAGAAATGGGCCATAAAACATTGATTTTATGGCCCATTGCGAGTTTTTCATTCAAAAAGCTTATGAGTTGCTTTGTCGATTTTGTATTTGACTACTTACTGTTTAGGAATCAAGGAGCCTAATTAGTAAAGCAGAGAGTAAAGCTGACGGCGGTACTTACTAGCAACAGGATTGCCTTGCCCAAGTGCACTTAGGATATCCATGAACTCTTTTTTCATGTCTCCATCAAGAGCATTGAGGTCTTTGACTAGGAAAGACCACAGTAGGTCCATTGCTTCTTCACTACGGTTTACTTGATGGTATTGCAGTGCCAATTCTGACGCGGTTTTCGCATCGCTTGAGTTTTGCTGCAGCGCCGCTTCTAATGCTTGGATCTCTGGACTATCGGCAGCTTGCTTATGAAGTTCAAGCTTGGCGACTAAGCCTTTGTAGTAGTTGTCTTGGTACTCGAGTGGAATTGTTGCCAGCTGAGCCTCAGCAAGGTCAAATTGTTGGGTTTCTAGTAAACACTCTGCAATTGCCAGTTTAACTTCACCTTTGCTCGTTAGTTCTGCTGGAAGCTGCTGCATAGCCGCTAAAGCTTGAGTGTGCTCACCGGCTTGCATCTGCTCAAGTGCTTGGCGTAGTGCCAATTCATCTTGGCTTGGAAGGTGTTTGCCAAGCATTTCCACAATTGCTTCTATACGTTGCGGGCCACCTAGGCCATCGACAGGTTGACCGTTAACAAACAGTGCAATAGTCGGCAGTGCTTGAACACCAAATTGGCTAGCAATGGCTTGCTCTTGTTCGCAATTTAATAGCGCGAGCGTGAATGCACCATTGTATTGCTGAGTTAAGGTTTGTAGTTCAGGAATGACTTGAGCACTCTCTTGGCTCATTGGTGCCCAAAAATGGATGAGGACAGGGGTCTGCATCGAACCTTCTAGTACTTGACGAAAGTTCTGCTCATTAAGTTCAACAATATGCGGAGATTGCATTTACGTTCCTTGAGATTTGTTTTGGGATACGTTGCAAATATGGGGGGATAAGCGGGTAACTTCAAGATCTAACTGGGTAATCTCGTATAAAAAGAGGCAAAAATAGAAAAACGCTATGCTTCAATGTTGATAGAGTTGTTAACTCAACATGGAAGACACAGCGTTCTCAGTGAGGTGGTCAGTGAGGTATTACGTAAGATACTCAAAACAGAATAAACAACGTAATTGCCAGACTCAGACCTACCAAATTAAGGCGGTTTAAAGTCATGAAGTATCCAAAGGGTTAGTCCATCAATTGGGGATAACTGATGAGATAGGCTAAATCATGACATCTTATTGTTACGAATAAATTACATCGTTACATTAAAGTTTGCGACTGTTCATTCAAAGTTAGTAATTTATGCGGCTTTTCTGAGAATAGGGTCTAGCAAACGGCTCGGCAGTAATCTTTTCAATACAGCGAACACTTTAGTAGGAGTGGTTACTCTGTACCTTAGCTTGGGTTTATCGGCGGTGAGCGCGTGATAAACAGGTTCGATACAACTTTCGGCAGGCAAAACAAACGCATTATTCGATGATTCTTTTTCAAGTCGATCTTTTTGTTGTTGGTAAGCATGCTGATGAACACTACCTTCTATGTTAATCCACTTATTGAAAGCTTTTAAGGCGTTGGTTCGAAATTGGGTTTCGATTGGGCCGGGTTGGAGCAATGAAATGTGTATGCCACAGCCATGAAGCTCTAAACGCAGAGTGTCTGTCCAACCTTCAATTGCGAACTTTGATGCGTTATACGCACCACGATATTTCATCGCAGCAAAGCCGAGTACCGAACTGTTTTGGACAATACGCCCTTCGCCACGCTCTCGCATATGAGGCAGGATCTGGCAAACGAGGTGGTGCCAACCAAAGAAGTTGGTTTCGAACTGTTCTCTTAGCCCTTGCGTCGGTAGATCTTCTAAAGCACCTGCCTGACCATATGCACCATTATTGAACAGGCCATACAATCCATTTGGTGCTAGCTCGATGGCTTGTTTAGCTCCGTTCTCAATACTGTCCTTGTTGGCAAGATCCAACTGAATACAGGTGAGACCTTCTTCTTGAAGGCGTTGAACGTCTTGTGGGTCGCGGCAAGATGCGATGACATGAAAGCCGCGTTTGTGAAGTGCGTGAGCACAGGTGTAGCCAATGCCAGTTGAGCAACCAGTGATGAGAATCGACTTGTTCACACTTAATCCTTTATCAGAGCTTCTTTGCTCTTAGAGTAAAGAATTAGTCTTGATGTTGTAACAAGTTTTTTAATGCAGGCTCGATTCTTGAGTAACTAAATATAAAGCCCATTTCAGTTAACTTCTTAGGCTTGGAACGAATGCTGTCGAACAGCAAGCAGGACGACTCGCCCATAAGTAGCGACATCGCCCACTTTGGGGTGAACAAGAAGTGAGGGCGACGCAATTGTTTTGCGAGAGTGCTACTGAATTGCTTGTTAGTCACAGGGTGAGGAGCACACATGTTGAATTCACCTTGAGCGTGTGGGATTGACAACAAGTGATTGATGGCTCTGACCATGTCGAGCATGTGAATCCAGGGCATGTACTGTTTACCTGACCCTAATGGACCACCAACACCAAGCTTGTAAGGCATCAGCATCTTTTTGAGTGCGCCACCGTTTTCACCCAAAACAATCCCTGTTCTTAATAGGATAACGCGAGTGTTCTCTGATTCGGCTCGTTTAGCTATCTCTTCCCAGTGAGCACAAACTTTATGAGGGAAGCTCTCGTCTTCGACTTGCAGTGATTCATCAAATGGGTGTTGTTGCTGGTCGCCATAGTAGCCGACGGCAGATCCGCTGATAAAGACTTCAGGTGGTGTTGTGCTTGCTTGAATGAGCTCGACGATCTTCTCTGTGATCAGCCAGCGGCTGCTACAGATTCTCTCTTTTTGCTCATCACTCCAGCGTTTGTCTGCAATCGGTTCACCAGCGAGGTTTATCACTGCATCGAAATCGTTGACGTCATTCAGCTCATCAAGGGATTGGATGTAATGAAGGTTGTTTTGGTTCAGGTGGCTTAGGCATTGTCTCGCTTTTTCAGTGTTTCGCGTGAGCAATGTGACGTCGTCAGTGTTCAAGCTCTTGATCAATTCAGAGCCAATAAATCCAGTACCACCAGTTAACAATATCTTCATACCAATCTCCTTATTAAACATAATTATAGACATGGCTTGTTTTTAGTCGCCAACCAATACGAAAAAATCACTATAACGATCAGTTGGTTTCAATCGTGTGATACCTAAATAGCCGCACCAACAATTGGTTAAACAGTGAAATTTAATTCATTAGTTTAGATATGTGTATCGTTATCACAGTTAAGAGATTTTACTCGCATATGTTACCAACTGCGTAATGTTTATCACATTAGAAATAATAAGGATTTGCCATGATTACTACGGATAGATAATCAAACGTAATTATTGGCTATAGGGAGTTGCGATGACGGCAGTGCTAGCTTTGTTTCGAGCTATGTTGGGTAGCCTTCGTGATTTATTGCCTATTGTTGCGGTGATCGCGTTCTTCCAGCTTGTTGTTTTACAAGAGCCGCTTCCGCATCTGCTGTCTATTTTGGCGGGTTTAGTGCTGGTGGTCTTTGGGCTCACATTCTTTATCTTCGGGCTTGAAATGGGGCTGTTCCCGATTGGCGAATCTATGGCTCAAGCTTTTGCCCGCAAAGGAAGTGTGTTCTGGTTACTGACTTTTGCTTTTTGCCTGGGCTTTGGAACAACCATAGCGGAGCCTGCGTTGACGGCGGTAGCAGCCGAAGCGGCAGAAGTGGCGGCCGAGGGCGGTGTAATACCTAATTCTAATGATGAAATGGAAGAATACGCCGACGGCCTGCGTTTCACCGTCGCATTGTCGGTAGGTATCGCAATATTACTTGGGGTACTTCGGATCCTAAAAGGTTGGCCAATTCAATACATGATCATCGGTGGCTATATTGGTGTGGTGGTGCTCACGGCTTTTGCCCCCGAAAATATCATTGGCATAGCGTATGATTCTGGCGGCGTCACCACATCAACCATCACCGTTCCGTTGGTGACGGCATTAGGCGTGGGCTTGGCTTCAGCCATTAAAGGGCGTAATCCGATGATCGACGGTTTTGGATTGATCGCATTCGCTTCACTGCTGCCGATGATGTTTGTCATGGTCTATGGAATGGTAGTGACATGATCAGTGTTCAACAGTTTATCGATACCTTTCTTGGCACCGTGATGGATGTGATTCCGATTGCGGTGATCATATTTGGTTTTCAATTGGCGGTGCTACGCAGGCCAGTCAACAACCTGCCCAAAGTATTGATAGGGTTCTTTTACGTCATTCTTGGCTTGTCTCTTTTCTTGATGGGGCTAGAACTGGCCTTATTTCCTTTAGGAGAGACGATGGCGATGCAGTTAACGGAGCCGTCTTTTCTTACTGAATTTAAAATCAGTTCTGGCTTAGCCCTAACATGGTTTGATTATTACTGGGTCTATCTTTTTGCGTTCTGTATCGGATTCAGTACCACGATCGCCGAGCCTTCATTGATAGCGGTTGCGATTAAAGCGAATCAAGTTTCCGGTGGCAGTATTAGCGTCAATGGGCTCCGGATTGCCGTTGCACTCGGTGTTGCAATCGGTATTTCGCTGGGCAGCTATCGGATCGTGGCTGGTGATCCTATTCATTACTACATCATTGTTGGTTACGTGGTTGTGGTGATCCAAACGTTTTACGCGCCCAAACTTATAGTGCCTTTGGCCTATGACTCGGGCGGTGTAACCACATCGACGGTGACAGTGCCATTGGTGACAGCATTGGGGCTTGGACTTGCCTCTACCGTACCTGGGAGAAACCCGGTGATCGATGGTTTTGGGTTAATCGCCTTTGCTAGCTTGTTTCCGATTATTTCAGTAATGGGCTATGCCCAAATAACGCAATGGTTAAACCGTTTACACACCTCTAAGGAGAGCAAAGATGCGCTTTAAATTGATCTTAGCGTTTGTGGAAGAGAGCAAGACTGACATCGTACTCGACGCGGCGCGTGATGCGGGCGCGACGGGGGCCACCGTTATCAACAATGCCAGAGGGCAGGGGCTAAACCAAAAACGTACCTTCTTCGGTTTGACGCTTGAGGTACAAAAAGATGTGCTGCTGTTCGTCGTTGAAGAGCACTTAGCACGACACATTTTAGAGACCATCGGCAAAGTTGGCGAGTTCGACCAAGAATCAGGGCAAGGAATAGCAGTACAAATCGATGTTGAAGATGCGGTTGGGGTTGCGCATCAAGTCGAGACATTAACTAAAGTTGTGGAGGATGAGCTATGAGTACCAGTGACAAAATCCGGGTTGGCGATGTAATGGCTAATACCTATGTGATTATTGATGGCTTAACCACAGTGTTAGCGGCGATAGAAATGGCGAAAAAGCATAAGGTAAAGGCAATCATTGTGGATAAGCGTCATCAAGATGATGAGTACGGGATTGTGTTGATGAACGACATTGCCAAAAAAGTCTTAGCCAAAAATCGCTCTCCCGAACGCACCAATATTTATGAAATCATGACTAAGCCCGCGTTAAGCGTGTCTGCCGAGATGAATGTTAAGTACTGTGCGCGCCTATTTGAACGCTTTGGTATTAGCCGCGCTCCTGTGGTCCGTGATAATAAGATTGTCGGTATGGTTAGTTACAATAATATTGTTATCAACGGTATGGTGAGAGATGACGTATAGCCGATAGGTACGTACAATAGGCCCATAAATTTTATGGAGAAGTACGTGTGAAATTATTTTTTGCTTCAGACCTACACGGTTCGCTACCAGCAACAGAAAAGGTATTAGAGCTATACCAAGCTTCGGGTGCCCAATATTTAATCCTACTGGGAGACATTCTGAATCATGGCCCTAGAAATCCGATTCCAGAGGGTTACAACCCGCCTGCTGTTGCAGACAAGCTGAACGAGTTCTCCCAAGAGATCATTGCTGTCCGTGGTAACTGCGACAGCGAAGTCGATCAGATGCTGCTCTCTTTCCCAATGATGATGGATTACTCATGGGTGTTACTAGAGTCAGGCCAACGTATCTTCTTAACTCACGGTCACCTGTATAACACAACGAAACGACCAGCACTGAAAGCGGGTGATATCATTGCTCATGGCCATACCCATATCCCAGTTGCTGAGTACCAAGATGACATCTTCATTTTTAACCCTAGCTCGGTGACGTTCCCACGAGAAGGGCATGCAGCAAGCTATGGTATCTACGAGAATGGTACCTTCAAAGTGATCAGCCTTGACGGCGATGTACTGGTTAGCGGCCAGCTTTAAATCATAGAACTGGCCGTCATGGGTTTATTTTGAATCCACGTGGCCGAGGTCTCTGTCTGGAGCAATGATGTTTCTCACTCTTTGCTTCAGAACTTTCGCTTCAGGAAAGCCGCCGTCCGCTTTTCTTTCCCATATCTGTATCCCATTGCAAAAGATCTCAAATCGTCCACCGGTATCTGGGTTTAAACTGACTTGTTCAATCTCTTCGCTGAAGGTATGAAGCAGCTCCTGACACAACCAACTTGAGCGAAGCATCCAATTACATTGACGGCAGTAGTGTATCGCTATTGTTGCTTTTGCCACGGTAGGGTTGTTTTGATCTAACTCTGTATTCATAGATAACCTTGAAAATTCTAAAGCAATAGTTTGATGCCGACGGCAAACGTCAATATTTCGAAAGCCGTTTTGACGAGTTGATTACTCGAGCGGTTTGCCAGAACAGCGCCTAAGCTCCCACCAATGAATGAACTCAGCAGTAATATGGGTAACCATACCCAGTATATTGGTGCACCCGCTTGAACAATGGCAATACCACCGATGCCATTCCAGAACAAACCGACACATATCATGGTTAATGCGACGGCTTGTTTATAAGTAAAACCAAACCAACGAACTAGAAATAGGGTAACTAAAAGACCAGATCCGGCAGTGAGTGAACCGTTGATGATGCCAATGAGTGCAAGTCCAACCCCACCAATTATCCAACCTTTTATGTCTCGGTTTTTAAGCTGCTCTTCTTGACCCAATTGTTTCTTTAGTCGTGAGTAAACGCCCAGTGCTAAGATCATTGCGCCAAGCAGTTTCTGTGCAATGGCATCTGGGATCATGAGTACGATATTCGCGCCAACGACCACTCCAATGCTGCCGACGATAATTAGGTAGATACAAATTTTCCAACTTAACATGCCACTCTTGATATGGGTATATGCAGCACCTAAGCCGAGAGCGACGCTAGCGACTTTGTGGGTAGCCAGTGCAACTGAAAAGGGCAGTCCTAGAAAGATGAGAAGAGGGAACTGTAGAAGCCCAGCACCGCCACCTGATAAAGAGGCAAGCGTGTTGGCGACTAATGAGCCAAAGAATAAGGCGAGTGAGTTTATCCAATCCATAGAGTTTTATCTTTGAGTTTAAGATAACAAAAAGGGGCTTCATGCCCCTTCTTTAGGTTTATCGTGAATGGTATTCATCCATCGATATGTCGTAAATAGCTATCCAATGTTAGTTTGAAAACAACACGGTAGAACCGTGATTTAAGCTAGTCAGTAGCAGTGCTTTCGGGTTAACAATATCGATGCGACGACTTTGCTCTGCATCCATCTTGATTACTTGAGTAATAAGCTCTAGTTGCTCTTGAGAGAAGTCTTGGCGCTGAGCCGATGTCACATCTTTAAACTCAGTTGGCGAAACCAGTAGGTAGTTGTCGTTGATATCCCACTGACCCGTCTCTGAAATGTTGATTACGTTAGCTGGTGCGGTTTGTGTGCCGTATAACCTAACCACCGACATTCTCAGATATGTGCCGTTTGGTAGATACTTAGCATTTGATGACAGCTCAACTTTACGCAGTGGGCCGATTGAATCCGCTTGCTTGGTATCACTGATCAGCGTCACCATTTTTGATTGCCACTCATGTGAGGTAAGTAGGCGCTCTACTTTTGCGTCACTACCCCAATACAACCAACCACTTAGAAAAGCAGAAAGAACCAGTAAGATAATAGATACTTTTAATTTCATGTTACTGGCCACCTTTACAAATGTCGTCTACGTCCGACTGGTTTGCATAAATTCTTAGAGTAATGTTTTCGCTAGAGTATTCTTGCGGGTGAATGTAGTTGAGGGCTAAGTTGTTAGTTTGCCCACCTGTCGCAATCACTTCAGTTGGTTTCAGCATACCAGTGTGATTGGTGTTGTAACGTAATACACACTTCTCAATAGCAGGCAGCCAGCTGGTAAGGTCTGGATGATTAATTGGTGACTGAACTTTTACACCATCGACTTCTGCTAATGTACGGAATTCAGATTCCGCTGGATTGGTAAAGGTGAGCACCATAATTGGCATCATGACAGCGGCAAACAGCAAACCAAGGATTAACCACTTGTTACTGTTCTTCGTGTCTGTAGCTGGTGGTACTTGCTGCGGCTCAACGGAAACCGTGGTTTCTTGAACTTTAGATACAGGCTCTGGCAGGCGAGTCTCAGAAACAACGTCTTCCGCCACAGATGCCGTTGCAAACGTTAAGCTTGGTTCTACGTCATTTTCGGCAATTTCAACTGCAGCAGGTTGGTCGTTTGATGAAAGTGGCGCTGAGCGTTCAACGGTTGCGATAAATTGATAACCGCGTTTAGGCACAGTCTTAACGAACTCTGGAGATTTCGTTGAATCTTTCAGCATTTTACGTAGTGTTGAAACGGCTTGAGTTAGGCTTGAGTCATCAACCTCAAAACCTTGATCACGCCAAACATATTCATGTAATTCATTACGAGTGATAACTTCATTGGGTCTTTCCGACAGCATTAGGAGAATGCGGCTTTCATTACTGCCAAGGCGTACGACTTCGCCGTCGCTCATTTGGTCAACAAGTGAGTTGCTGTTTGGATCGAATACGAACCGCTGCGCGAGAATAAACTTTGTGCCGATATTGCTCATTGAATTCTTCTACTTTGGGTTATTTTGAGTGCGAAATAGACAAATCTGAGGTGAAATTTATTCAAATCTTCACCAAATCATGACTTCTTTTATGTTCTTTTATATTTATGAGACTCAAGGATAATAAAAACAGATCAAAAAAACAGTGTTTTTATGATTTTTGACCTTGAATTTACAATTGTCATCCTCATGTTAATGAACATCAGAGCGGCATTACGTATCCCGCCCCTGTAGTTTTCAACATAAAGTATAGATGTTTTGGAGTAAAAATGAGCGAAACAGCAACGCAAAATAAAGAGACTCGTGGCTTTCAATCTGAAGTAAAACAACTACTTCATCTAATGATTCACTCACTGTATTCAAATAAAGAAATCTTTCTACGTGAGCTGATCTCTAACGCATCTGACGCGGCTGACAAGCTTCGTTTTCAAGCACTATCAAACGGCGAACTTTATCAAGGCGACGCAGACCTCGGTGTAAAACTGTCATTTAACGCTGAGGCAAATACGTTAACGATTTCTGATAACGGTATCGGCATGAGCCGTGACAACGTTATTGAACATTTAGGTACCATTGCTAAATCAGGTACAGCAGACTTTTTCTCAAAGCTATCTGAAGACCAAAGCAAAGACTCTCAATTGATTGGTCAATTTGGTGTTGGTTTCTACTCAGCATTCATCGTTGCTGATGCGGTAACGGTTCGCACACGTGCCGCAGGCCTTGCAAGCAATGAAGCCGTGCAATGGCACTCTGCAGGTGAAGGCGATTACACAATCGAAGACATCACTAAAGAGTCTCGTGGTACTGACATCATTCTTCATATGCGTGAAGACGGTAAAGAGTTCTTAAATGAATGGCGTCTGCGCGAAGTGATTGGTAAATATTCTGATCACATTGGTATCCCTGTTTCTATCTTAACTGCGGTTAAAGATGACGAAGGTAAAGACACCGAAGAGAAACATTGGGAACAGATTAACAAAGCTCAAGCGCTTTGGACTCGTAACAAGTCAGACATTGAGAAAGAAGAGTACCAAGAGTTTTACAAGCATGTATCTCACGACTTTGCTGATCCACTAACGTGGAGCCACAACAAGGTTGAAGGTAAGAACGATTACACAAGCCTGCTTTATATCCCAGCTAAAGCACCTTGGGATATGATGAACCGTGACCACAAGAGCGGCTTGAAACTTTATGTACAGCGTGTATTCATCATGGATGACGCAGAGCAGTTCATGCCATCTTATATGCGTTTCGTGCGCGGCCTGATTGACTCAAACGATCTACCACTGAACGTATCGCGTGAAATCCTTCAAGATAACAAGGTGACTCAGTCTCTTCGTGGTGCATGTACTAAGCGTGTACTTACAATGCTTGAGCGCATGGCGAAAAATGACAACGAGAAGTACCTAGAATTCTGGAAAGAGTTTGGCCTTGTAATGAAAGAAGGCCCAGCGGAAGACATGGCAAACAAAGAGAAGATCGCAGGTCTTCTTCGTTTCGCATCTACAGAAGTTGATTCTGCAGACCAGACAATCAGCCTAGCATCTTACGTTGAGCGTATGAAAGAAGGCCAAGATAAGATTTACTACCTGACAGCAGATAGCTACGCAGCAGCTAAAAACAGCCCACACTTGGAGCAGTTTAAAGCAAAAGGTATTGAAGTGGTGCTGATGTACGATCGCATCGATGAGTACGTAATGAACTACTTAACCGATTTCGACGGCAAGCAGTTCCAATCGATCACAAAAGCTGGCTTAGATCTAAGCAAGTTTGAAGGCGAAGAAGAGAAAGAGAAGCAAAAAGAGACTGAAGAAGAGTTTAAGTCTGTTGTTGAGCGCACTCAATCTTACCTAGGTGATCGTGTTAAAGAAGTCCGTACTACGTTCAAACTCGCAACCACACCTGCTGTTGTTGTCACTGACGATTTCGAAATGGGTACGCAAATGGCGAAGCTTCTTGAAGCGGCAGGCCAAGCTGCACCTGAAGTTAAGTACATCTTTGAAATTAACCCAGAGCACGCACTTGTGAAACAAATGGCTGATGAAGCCGATGAGCAAGCGTTCGGTCGTTGGGTTGAGCTACTACTTGGTCAAGCGATGCTGGCTGAAAAAGGCTCTATGGAAGATCCGTCACAATTCTTGGGTGCAATCAACGAGCTACTAACAAAGCGTTAGTCTTTCGACTTTGGGCTAAACCACGAATTGTAATTAAAAGCCCGCAAATGCGGGCTTTTTTAATGAACGTCGTTGAAAATGTGTTAAACGTGGTCGACGTCACCGTTATCGTCACAACAAAATGAGGCGATGCATTCTTTAGTCGTAAATTCAGCCAAATTGAATATTAATGTGATAGAATGCTCGACCTAATCAGCTGGATTAGGATCCAATTCATTCCAGTTGTATGATTTTTAAACGTTATACCGAAACTTACCGTTTTGCTTCTATTTGCAGTTTTGCTTAACCTCAACGGTTACTTAACGCTTTCTGTTTATCTAACCGATGAACTAGGAAGGTTGGATAGTGAGCTTCGGTATAAATCATAATTTTATAAGAGGATTAAACATGCGCATCATTCTTCTAGGTGCTCCTGGCGCGGGTAAAGGCACTCAAGCTAACTTCATCATGAACAAATTTGGTATCCCTCAAATTTCAACTGGTGACATGCTACGTGCTGCTATCAAAGCGGGTACTGAGCTTGGTAAGCAAGCAAAATCAGTAATCGACGCTGGTCAGCTAGTTTCTGATGAAATTATCCTTGGTCTTATCAAAGAGCGTATCGCTCAAGATGACTGTGAGAAAGGTTTCCTACTAGACGGTTTCCCACGCACAATCCCACAAGCTGATGGCCTAAAAGAAATGGGTATCGCTGTAGATTACGTTGTTGAATTCGACGTAGCTGACGATGTGATTGTTGAGCGTATGGCTGGTCGTCGTGCTCACCTTCCTTCAGGTCGTACATACCACACTGTGTACAACCCACCAAAAGAAGAAGGTAAAGATGACGTAACTGGTGAAGAGCTAGTTGTACGTGATGACGACAAAGAAGAAACAGTTCGTGCTCGTCTAGGCGTGTACCACGAGCAAACAGCGCCGCTAATCTCTTACTACGGTAAAGAAGCTGAAGCAGGTAACACTAAGTACCTTAAGTTTGACGGTACTAAGCAAGTTGCTGAAGTTAGTGCAGAACTTGAGAAAGCACTAGCATAATTGGCTAACAGCCAGTTTTAGAATTTGATATATTGGAAGCGACCTTAAAGGTCGCTTTTTTTTGTCTCAATTTTTAGTACGATACCAATCTAAGGCAATGATGAGTCCTCTACCCAAGGCAGTAAGTCTTGAAAAGAGTATCCATCATCTAAAGTTGACGTTGTGAAACCTCACGCTCAAATGATTATTTAGACATTTAGCGACAAGCAATGATCTTAAACTTAAGCAGATTAGTATATTACTCTCTACAAAATCACATATTGGTCTCAGGTATCTATGGAAAATAATAAAAAGCAGGGTGTTTTACTGGTGAATTTAGGTACGCCAGATTCTGCGACCCCGGCTGGCGTTCGTCGATTTTTGAGTGAATTCTTGCACGACAAGCGAGTTGTTAACCTAACGCGCTGGCTGTGGTGCCCAATCTTGCACGGGGTGATTTTACCGATTCGCTCACCTAAAGTAGCCAAGCTTTATCAATCTGTTTGGATGGAAGACGGTTCACCACTGCTTGTGTACTCTCAAAGACAAGCTGAAAAGTTACAGAAGAAGTTAGAGATGCCTGTCGCCTTAGGTATGACTTATGGCAACCCAAGTCTAAAAGCGGGCGTTGAGCAGCTGATGGAGCAGGGCGTTGAGGAGATCATCGTACTGCCTCTGTATCCTCAGTATTCAGGCACCACCACTGCTGCGGTTTCTGATGGTTTAACCAAAGCCTTTAAACAGATGCCTGTTATTCCAAGCTACCGTTTTATCCGTGACTACTACGCACACCCGAGCTACACCAAAGCACTGGCTGAGAGTGTTCGTAGTCATTGGGAGAAAAATGGCCGAGCGGATCATTTGGTTTGCTCTTTCCACGGCATTCCGAAGCGATTGGCAGATGAAGGGGATATCTACCCTCAACATTGTGAAGCGACAACTAAGCTACTCGCTGAGGAGCTTGGTTTATCTGCAGACGATATCACCATGACTTACCAGTCTCGATTTGGTCGAGAAGAGTGGTTAAAGCCATATACCGATGAGACGCTTGAATCATTGCCAAGCAAAGGCATCAAGAAGATTGATATCATGGCTCCAGCTTTCTCGGTGGACTGTTTAGAAACGCTGGAAGAGATTTCAGATCAGTGCAAGGAAACTTTCATTGACGCTGGTGGTTCTGACTTTAGCTATATCATGTGTCTTAACGACAGAGATTCGCATATCGACATGATGGCTGAACTGGTAGAGATTCACCGTTAATATCGGCTAAATAAATACTAAAAGGGCTGCTCAATGAGCAGCCCTTTTTTGAATGTGTTCTAGCGTCTATTAGACACTGAACGATATGAGATATTAAGCAACAGAAGTTTCTGCAGTGCGCTCTTCTTTTGGTTCAGGCTCTAGCGTCATGTTGCTCTCTACGCCGTGCATCCAAGATACAAGCTTACCAGCACAAAGAAGTAGTAAGATGCCGCTGATCGTTGCTGTAATTGCAATACCACTGAAGATTGCCATCGCGCCTAGTTCACCTACATGAGAGCCCACAAGGCCAGCTACGTAGTTTGCAATAGCGTTGAAACCAAACCATGCACCCATCATTAGTGATGCTAAACGTAGCGGTGCCAGCTTAGTCACTAACGATAGGCCGATAGGAGATAGGCAAAGCTCACCAAGTGTATGGAAGAAGAATGCACCTACTAACCACAGCATCGAAGTTTTAACTGTAAGGTCACCACCTTGCTCCATTACCGCGCCCATCATGCAAACGAAGCCTAGCGCCAAGAAGAACAGAGCCATCGCAAATTTAACCGGTGAGTTTGGTTCACGCTTACCTAACTTCACCCAGAATGCAGCAATGATTGGTGCAAGTGTAATGATGAAGAATGGGTTTAGAGATTGGAACCACGCAGCCGGAACTTCAAAATCACCAATCATACGGTCTGTATATTGTTGAGTGTAGATGTTCATTAGGCCGCCAGCTTGTTCAAAGCCTGCCCAGAAAATAATCACGAACAGACCCATGATCAGAATAACTTTTAGTCGATCGAACTCTTCTTTAGTTAGCGGTGCTTTCTCTTTCGATTTACTCAGAGCTTTTGCGCGTGCAGCTGCTGGCACAGAACCGATATTACCCAGCCATGATTGAGCCATCGTCATTTGCATGATTAAGCTAATAACCATACCGATACCAGCCGCTAGGAAACCTGCTTTCCAGCCGTATGACTCAGCCGCAGCACCAGAGATAAGACCACCTAATAGTGCACCTAAGTTGATGCCCATGTAGAAAATTGTAAATGCGCCATCACGACGGTTATCACCTTCTTGGTAAAGGTCACCAACCATAGTTGAGATGTTTGGCTTAAACATACCGTTACCACTGATAAGCAGCCCTAAACCTAAGTAAAGTGCACTTACTTGGTCTAAGCCCATAAAGCCAGTAGGTAGGGCCAGCGTAAATTGACCAAGTGCCATAAGCACGCCACCGATTAGAATCGATTTACGTTGCCCTAGGTAGTTGTCGGCAATCCAACCACCGATTAATGGTGTGATGTAGACCAGGCCAGTGTAGATACCATAAAGATCGAGTGCGTCTTTTGTTGACCAACCCAGCCCGCCGTTGATTGTTGTATCTGTTAAGAATAAAACAAGAATCGCACGCATAGCGTAGTAGGAGAAACGTTCCCATAGCTCTGTGCTGAAAAGTAGAAATAGGCCTCTAGGGTGGCCAAAGATGTTGTGATTGCTTGGCATAAGTTTTACTAATTTTAGTTATTAAAAGATTTTATAGTTACTTATGTATACAGAGTGGGATAAACATCTGCAATAGAGGTATTTTATGGTAACGATAACCTGCATTTTGTAAGTGTATGAAAATTATATGCTTTGTTGGTAATGTCGCCCTTAAAATGCGTGCTGCAAACTAATTTTCCAGATTTGAGCTGGTTGTTAAATGATCTTATTGAAAAAATTCTTGAATATTAAAGGCGTGAGTTATCAATTTTATGTATCCTATCTCCGATAAAGGGAACGGTGTGTTTTATTTTTTGACTGTATATGCTGCCATAGAAGCGCACCTTTTGATTGGCAATAGAACTCTGTACAATGCTTAATCACTTTTATATCTATAATTTTTTGTTGATAAATTGGTTTGCTACGCATAATTTTGTGGCTATTAAGATTCATTTAGTTAATAGCAATTAAACCGTTTTAGGCTTGTGGTAAAATGTCCCCAAAATAGAAAATGGCTAGTTAAATGAAACGTTGGTATTTACTCTACTGTAAGCGTGGCGATCAAAAACGCGCTCAGCAGCACTTAGAGAATCAAGGGGTAGAGTGCTTTTACCCACAAATAGAAGTCGAAAAAGTAGTTAGAGGGAAAGAAAAGGTAGTCAAAGAACCGCTGTTCCCTTCATACGTTTTTGTTCGATTTGATTATGAACAAGGACCAAGCTTTACGACCGTTCGTTCCACACGCGGCGTAGTGGACTTCATTAAGTTTGGAGCGCTACCACATGAAGTACAAGGCGACTTGGTTTTTGAGCTTAAAGAACTTGAGAAGAATTGCACCAATGATGTCGAAGAGTGCTGTGCTGAGTTCGAATCTGGTCAGGTTGTGAAAATTACGAGTGGTCAGTTTGCAGGCATAGAAGCAATATTCCACCAGAAAGATGGCGAGGCTCGCTCTATCATGTTAGTGAAGATGATCAGCCAGGTGGTGCCTATCAGCATTGAGAATGAAGCACTGCAAGCTCAAGCGTAACTCTACATTAAAAAGTGATACACCTAGGCTTAAAATAAAAAGGCGCATAATGCGCCTTTTTTAGTATCTCAAATTTGCCTGAGAGCTTACGCGTTGTAAGCGTCGTTGTGAACCGCTTGAACCGCACGACCTGATGGGTCTACACAGTTTTGGAAAGACTCATCCCACTCAATGGCTTTAGCTGATGAACAAGCGACAGATGGACCACCAGGTATACATTCTGCTGCAGATTCTAGCGGGAACAACTCTTCAAAGATTTCACGGTAAGCGTAGCCTTCTTTAGTCGTTGGCGTGTTGTATGGGAAGCGGAACTGCGCAGTTTCCATTTGCTTGTCCGTTACTTTCGCTTCAGCGGTAGCTTTCAATGTATCGATCCAGTCGTAGCCAACCCCATCAGAGAACTGCTCTTTTTGACGCCATGCAATTGAGTCTGGTAGATAATCTTCGAAACACTCACGTAGGATGTGTTTCTCCATCTTACCGTTGCCACACATTTTGTCTTCTGGGTTTAAGCGCATTGCTACATCGATGAACTCTTTGTCCAAGAATGGTACGCGGCCTTCTACGCCCCATGCTGCTAGTGATTTGTTCGCACGAGCACAGTCAAACATGTTTAGAGCCAGCAACTTACGTACTGTTTCTTCATGGAACTCTTTTGCGTTTGGCGCTTTGTGGAAGTACAAGTAACCGCCAAAGATCTCATCAGCACCTTCACCAGACAGTACCATTTTGATACCCATTGCTTTGATCTTACGAGCAAGTAGGTACATTGGCGTAGACGCGCGAATTGTCGTTACGTCGTAGGTCTCGATGTGGTAGATAACATCACGGATTGCATCCAGACCTTCTTGAATGGTGTATGTCATCTCGTGGTGTACGGTACCAATCTTGTCTGCCACTTCACGAGCAGCGATAAGATCAGGAGCACCTTCTAGGCCAACCGCAAATGAGTGCAGTTGTGGCCACCAAGCTTCAGACTGTTCGTCATCTTCAATGCGCATTGCCGCAAAGCGTTTAGCGACTGCTGAAGTGATAGATGAATCTAAACCACCAGAAAGAAGTACACCGTAAGGTACGTCAGTCATTAGTTGACGCTTCACCGCTGCTTCTAGTGCTTCCGTTAGATCTTCTTTGCTTGTGCTGTTGCCTTGTACTGCAGCGTATTCGTTCCAATCACGAATATAGTAACGTTGTGGCTCTGCATCTTTCGAAGAGTAGAAGCTACCTGGAGGGAACTCGCTGATGGTCTTACATACAGGAACCAGAGCTTTCATTTCAGAAGCAACATAGTAGTTACCGTGTTCATCGTAGCCTTGGTAAAGCGGGATGATACCGATGTGGTCGCGGCCTACTAGGTATTCGTCTTTTTCTTCATCGTATAAAACGAATGCGAAGATACCGTTTAGTTCTTCTAGCAGGTCTGCGCCCATTTCTTGGTATAGCGCTAGGATAACTTCACAGTCAGAGTCGGTCTGGAACTGGTACTTATCTTCATAGCGAGCACGAAGTTCTTTGTGGTTATAGATTTCGCCGTTTACCGCAAGAATGTGTTTCTTGTCTTGGCTGTATAGCGGTTGAGCACCACTATTTAGACCAACGATAGCTAAACGCTCGTGAGCAAGGATTGCTTTGTCACTTGCATAGATACCAGACCAATCTGGTCCACGGTGACGAAGCTTTTTAGACATTTCTAAAGCGATAGGGCGAAGTGCTGCGGCATCACTTTTTATGTCGAGAATGCCAAATACTGAACACATAGAACTTCCTTTTAAATAATTTCTAAATCAACTGTATTCAATTTGCCATTCTGGCTAAAAAAAGCAACCGGATGTGAGCAAAAAAATAATATAAAGGGTGTTATGTTAGAAATTATTTAATTATTTTGTCGTTTTGGTGTTTGGTATCTAAATGCGGTTGCTTTTTTATACAAAAACCTCTCAAAAGTGCGAAAATTCACAGCCTTGAGAGGTTTTTCTGAGAGGGATTTAGGCTAGATTTTGTTGATGTTTGGGTTTAATTGCTCACAAACATGGCGAGCAAAACCACTACCGGCTTCGCTGTAGATATTGAATGCGGCATCAACACCATTCTCTTTCAAGGTTTCGAGTTGATCAGGGTATTCTGCGATAGCTGCGATCTGTCCTTTAAAGTTACGTGACTTTAGTTGATCTAAAGCGGTCTGGTTACCTTGGTGATGTGGCATGGCTAAGATAACCAGCTTTACATTCGCTGTATCTAAGATGCGCTCCCAGAAGTCTGGGTCAGTCGCGTCGCCAGAAATCACGTTTCTACCGTGGCTTCTGTGGTTATGTGCTGCTTCTTCACGAACTTCGACACCTAAACTTACCTTGCCATAGCGAGAGCGTAATTCGTCATAAGCACCAGTACCAATTCGGCCCATACCAAGAATAAGCACTTGGGCACGACCAGGGTCAATTCGCTTATCGCGTCGGTGAAGCTTTTCTGAGGCATGCTCTTTTAGCCATTTACCTGACTGCTGATAAAGCTTGTGACCAGCTCGATTTAAAGGTGCAGCGATTAAGAAAGACAGTGAAACCGCAATCGCGACGGCAACTAGGATATCGCCAGACATCCAACCCATCTTGAAGGCTAGGCCACCAACGATGAGGCCAAATTCGCTGTAGTTAAACAGTGATAAAGAGGCAAGTAGAGACGTTCGAACACGGAACTTGAAGCGGTTAAGCACCAAGAAGTAGAGAACACCTTTCACTGGCAGCATCAGCAAGAACAAGATTGCAAGCATAACGCCTTGAATGGTTGGTTGCTCTGACAAACCAATGTTCAAGAAGAAACAGACAAGGAAAAGCTCTTTAAGGTTAAACAGCGATTTTGATAACTCTGAGGCTTTTGGATGACCAGCAAGCAGCATACCTAGAACAAGAGCGCCTAGGTCTGGCTTAACACCAACCAAATGGAATAAACCAGCACCGACGACTAATGCGAAGAAGATGCCGGAAAGAACCAACATTTCGCCGTGTCCAACCCAATCAAGTATTTTGTAGAACAGTGGGCGTAATAAAGGTAGGGCAAATAGCGCAATTGCATACCACTCTGGTATTTTACCTGTCGAGGCCGTTAGGAATACCACCGCGAAAATATCTTGCATGACCAAGATACCAATCGCCAATGTACCGTAGGTCGCATTCATTTCGCCTTTCTCTTGAAGAGTCTTTACCGCAAATACGGTACTCGAGAATGATAGGGCGAAGCCGAGTAGAACAATCTGCTCGACTGACATAGCTGCCAGTGACGAAATGCCAAGGAACTTAAAACCAAATAGGGCGACGGCAAAAAACAGAGTGGATAAAAGGTTATGTATTGTCGCGCCAGCCCAGATCTCTTTAGAGAGTAGGGTTTTGATATCTAGCTTCAAGCCGATGGTGAATAGGAGCAGGGTGACACCGAGGTCAGCCAAGGTAATGATGGTGTCATTCGTTTCGAAACCAAAGGCAAAAAGCCCAAATCCCGCAACCAAAAAACCAACCAGTGGCGGAAGATGACATTTTAAAGCAATAAATCCTGCGATAAACGCAGTGGATATTAATATAAGTTCCATAACTTGTTGTTGTAGTTCCCTAGCTTAAAAAAACGGGCCGTGTTTTTACAAACACGGCCCGCGGAAAATCAGAATTGTTGTTCTTTAATCTTCAAGTAACTTCTGCAGTAACACACCGTTGAGCATGGCGCGCTTGATCATAGCAAAAGCTCCCATCGTAGGATGTTTATCGATCTGTGATGCTACAATAGGCAGGCCGCTATGGAAAGTCGTTAGCGACTGATTCTCTACATTACGCTTAATTGCAGGGAAAACAATCTCTTGTGCCTTAGTAATATCACCAGCAATGATCACTTTTTGAGGGTTAAATAGGTTGATCGTCATGGCGATCGCTTTACCTAACTGGTTTCCTACTCGAACCAAGCTCTGCTTAGCTAATTCGTCACCATTCATTGCATGGTCGCAAACGTCTTGAATAGTAATACGCTCAAGTTCGGTTAAAGAGGACTCATAACCTTGTTTAATCAGCTTTTGCACGCGCTCTACGATTGCTGGGTTCGCCGCTACCGTTTCAAGACAACCAAAGTTACCACATTGGCACTGTTCACCAAGTGGATCGATTTGGATATGACCGATTTCACCGACGTTACGGTTATGGCCTAAGAAAACCTGGCCGTTAACGATAATCCCCGCACCAGTACCGCGGTGAACACTTACTAAGATAGAGTCTTGGCTGTCTTGGCTCGCGCCAAAGTAGTGCTCCGCTAGTGCCATTCCGCGAACATCGTTGCCAACAAAACAAGCGACATGGAATGTGTCGCGAATAATGTCGCTCAATGCAAGGTTATCGATGTCTGTATTTGGCATGTACTCAACGACACCCGTCGTCGGGTTAACTAAGCCTGGAAGAGTTACGCCAATCGCAATCAGCTGATCGATTTTCGGTTGGTGCTCAGCAATGAAAGCCTTAAGCGTGTTGACCAATCCCTGGGTTAGGTCTGATTGGTCTGAATAATTCAGGTCTTGCTGCTGGAAAGCCAATTCACGACCACCAAGGTCATGAAGGCTAACTTGAATATAGTCTCGACCTAAGCGCACAGCGATAGAGTGGAAAGGCTCTACTTCTGTGGTTAGAGAGATAGCGCGTCTACCGCCAGTAGACGCTTGCTGTGCGACCTCTTTGATTAGGCCGCGCTCTAATAATTGGCGGGTAATTTTTGTAACACTTGCCGGTGCGAGTTGGCTTACATCAGCCACTTGTATACGACTGATAGGCCCTTGTTGGTCTATTAGTCGGTATACCGCCGCACTGTTTAGTTGTTTAACTAAGTCTACGTTACCTATTTGTCCGCCATTCATACTTAATTGTGCTCGTATTGTCCATTAACAACAGTCGCTTTAACGTTAAAGTCTCGGTCAAATACAGCTAGGTTTGCAACCATGCCTTTTTTGATTCGACCTAGCTTGCTTTCTACACCGATAGCCGTAGCTGGGTATAGCGTAGCCATGCGAAGAGCTTCGTCTAAAGCGATACCAGCGTGCTCAACTGTATTCTGAACTGCTTCAATCATAGTCAGAGCTGAGCCGCCCAGTGTGCCGTTTTCATCAACACACTTACCATCTCGGTAATATACTTTCTTACCGACAAAAATAAAGTATTCCATGTCAGCACCTGCAGGAGCTGTGGCATCCGTCACTAATACCAACTTTTCTCCCTTGATTTTGTGCGCAATTCTGATGTTTGCGTAATCAACGTGGAAGCCGTCGGCGATGATGCCTGCGTATACTTCTGGCGTATCGTAAATTGCGCCAACCACACCTGGTTCACGACCAACCATAGGCGTCATTGCATTGAATAGGTGCGTTGCGAATGTGATACCAGATTCGAAACCTTGGCGTGCTTCTGCATAAGTTGCGTTGGTGTGACCGATAGAAACAACAACACCAGCTTTGTGCAGACGCTCGATATGCTCTGGGTCGTTCAGCTCAGGAGCCAGTGTTACTTTCGCAACAAGGTCGCTGTTCTCACAGATAAGCTCAATCATCTCGCTGTCAGACTTACGAATATGATCAACGCTGTGAATGCCTTTTTTTGCAACGTTTAGGTATGGACCTTCAAGGTGAAGACCTAAAGATTGGTTCTGGTATTGGTTGTGGTACTCACGAGCAGCTGTGATAACAGCGCGCATGTCTTCGTCTGAAGAAGTGATCAGAGTCGGTAAGAAGCTCGTACAGCCTGATTTGAGGTTGGCTTTGTGCATGATCTGCATTGTTTCTGCAGTGATCTCATCGTTCAGCATTACACCGCCACAACCATTCAGTTGTAGGTCAATGAAACCTGGGCTTAGGTTTGCTCCGTCTAGGTCGCGAACCTCGATACCTTCCGGTAATTCAGAGATAGGGCAGACTTTTTTGATCAGTTCGTTTTCGATTACTACAGCATGATCGGTTAGAACATCACTACCAGTGTAAATTTTACAGTTACTTAGCGCGTACATAGTCAGCTAATCCTTATTTCGTCAGATCTTTTAAATTCGTTCGTTACCTAAATGTGGACTTAGTTTGCGAGCATCATTTACGTAACGATTTATCTTTTATGGGCAAACGGCTTCAAAAAGGGAAGCGATTTTAAGTGTTTGAAAAATATGTGAACAATTCATTGTTTTTATGATTATGGGTTAAGAAATATCAGTAAGTTAGCTGGCTTTTAAAGCTGAACATAACCCACTCTTGACCCAATAGTTAGATTTGGATTTTATCTATAAATGTTCATTTTTTTGAATGATAAAATAAGTTTTATGATCTCGCTAGCAAAAACCTCTGGATTTGGTAAAAACTGGTGATTACGATCACAAATGGTAAGGTTTTAATTTGCGGAGCAAAATTAATTGAATACACTGAATAGGACTAAATTGAGCGACTAAAATAAGTTTCTCAAACGAATTCTAAAAAATCCTATAGGGGGAAACAACTGGTGAATATTCTAGGATATGCACAGAAGCTAGGTAAGGCGTTAATGCTACCTATCGCAACGCTTCCGATTGCGGCGCTTCTATTACGTTTAGGTCAAGGCGATCTACTTGATATTCCATTCATGGCGCAAGCTGGTGGTGCTATCTTCGGTAACCTACCATTGCTATTTGGTCTAGGTATCGCGATTGGTCTTTCTAAAGACGGTAACGGCGCAGCGGGTCTAGCTGGTGCAGTTGCTTACTTCGTTCTAACAGCGACAGCGACAACGATTAACGCTGACGTTAACATGTCTTTCTTCGGCGGTATCTTCGCAGGTATCATCGCGGGTCACTCTTACAACGCTTTCCATGCTACACGCCTTCCTGAGTGGCTGGCATTCTTCGCAGGTAAACGTTTAGTACCAATCATGGCTGGTCTATTTGCACTTGTTGCAGGTGCTGTGTCTGGTGTGGTTTGGCCTGGTGTTCAATCTGGTCTAGACGCACTGGCTCACGCAGTATCAACGTCTGGCGCTATCGGTCAATTCGTTTACGGTACTCTTAACCGTGCACTTATCCCTGTAGGTCTACACCACGTATTGAACTCGTACTTCTGGTTCGGTATGGGTACATGTCAAGAAATCATCGTTGCTGGTCAAGGCGCATTCGCTAACATCACTCAACTTTGTGTTGACCCATCTCTAGCTAAAACTCTAGTTGTTGGCCAAGAGCACACATTCACATTCGCTAACTCTGTAACTCCAGAAATCACTACTGTTGTTAAAGAAGTGACTGACACTGTTAAGTCTGGCGACCTACACCGTTTCTTCGGTGGCGATAAAGGTGCAGGCGTATTCATGAACGGTTTCTTCCCAGTAATGATGTTCGGTCTACCAGGTGCTGCACTTGCAATGTACCTAGCAGCTCCTGCTGAAAAACGTAGCCAAGTTGGTGGTGCACTATTCTCAGTAGCATTCTGTTCATTCCTAACTGGTATCACAGAGCCGCTAGAATTCATGTTCGTATTCCTAGCTCCTGCTCTATACGCAATGCACGCTGTATTCACTGGTCTGTCTCTAGTTGTCGCTAACATGTTTGGTACTCTGCACGGTTTCGGTTTCTCTGCTGGTCTTATCGACTTCGTATTGAACTGGGGTCTAGCAACTAAACCTCTAGTACTTCTAGCAATCGGCCTTGGCTTCGGTGCTCTATACTTCTTCACTTTCTCTTTCGCAATCCGCGCTTTCAACCTGAAATCGCCAGGTCGTGAAGATGACGAAGAAGCTGCAGCTCCAGCTGGTGACGCTCCAAAAGGCGACCTTGCACGTCAATACCTGAAAGCTCTAGGTGGTCACGACAACCTAACTTCAATCGACGCTTGTATCACACGTCTACGTCTAACTCTTAAAGACCGCTCTGTTGCTGACGAAGCAGTTCTTAAGAAGCTAGGTGCTAAAGGTGTTGTGAAGCTAGGTGAAAACAACCTACAAGTTATCCTAGGCCCACTTGCTGAAATCGTAGCTGGCGAAATGAAAGCTATCGGCGCAGGTGAAGACCTATCTGATGTAAAACTTCCATAGTAAGGAAGTACTTAACTGAGCAGTCATTAATACTCTCAAATAAGTGTCAAATTGAAAGCCTCCCATAAGGGAGGCTTTTTTGTATCTGCAGTTTAAGGCTTTGGGATACGGTTCGTTCTATTCTTCATCGAATAGCAGAAATAATCGTAATTAACGGACGGTTCTTATTGTGCAAAGGCGAAGAATTGTGGATGATTAGCAACAATGATCTTTCTATCTAGAGCTGACGCTAAAAGTGGCGCTTGGCTAGGAGATAAAAGATAACTTTCTCTGACAATACTAAATACATAGAGGTGCTATAGATGAGTGAAGCTGAGGCTCGTCCATCGAATTTCATTCGCCAAATTATTGATAAAGATTTAGCGGATGGTACACACAGTAGCGTGCATACTCGTTTCCCGCCGGAACCAAATGGTTACCTGCACATCGGTCACGCTAAATCTATTTGCTTGAATTTTGGTATTGCTCAGGACTACCAGGGACAATGTAATCTTCGTTTCGATGATACAAACCCTGAAAAAGAAGACGTTGAATACGTTGAGTCAATTAAGAATGATGTAAGCTGGTTAGGCTTCGAATGGTCTGGTGACATTTGTTACTCATCAAACTACTTCGATACGCTTTACGCTTATGCTGTGGAATTAATTAATAAAGGCTTAGCGTACGTTGACGAGCTAAGTCCTGAGCAGATCCGCGAATACCGTGGCACGCTAAAAGAGCCAGGTAAAGCAAGCCCATACCGCGACCGCAGCCCTGAAGAGAACCTAGCGTTATTTGAAAAAATGCGTGACGGTGGCTTTGAAGAAGGTAAAGCGTGTCTGCGTGCCAAGATCGACATGAGCTCGTCATTCATGGTAATGCGTGATCCTGTTATCTACCGTGTTCGTTTTGCTCACCACCATCAGACAGGTGACAAATGGTGCATTTACCCAATGTACGATTTCACTCACTGTATCTCTGATGCGCTGGAAGGTATTACGCACTCTATCTGTACTCTTGAATTCCAAGATAACCGTCGTTTGTACGACTGGGTTCTAGATAACATTACGATCGATTGCCAACCTCGTCAGTACGAGTTTAGCCGTCTGAATCTTGAATACACGGTGATGTCTAAGCGTAAACTAAACCAACTTGTGGTTGAAAACCTAGTTCAAGGTTGGGATGACCCACGTATGCCGACTATCTCTGGTTTACGTCGTCGTGGTTTCACTTCTGCGTCTATTCGTGAGTTCTGTAAGCGTATCGGTGTGACTAAACAAGAGAACATGATTGAGTTCGGTTCACTTGAGTCTTGTATCCGTGATGACTTGAACGAAAATGCACCACGTGCAATGGCTGTTCTAGACCCGGTTAAGATCGTGATTGAAAACTACGATGCAGACAAGGTAGAAACACTAACAGTTGCTAATCACCCGAATAAACCTGAAATGGGTACTCGTGAAGTACCGTTTACTCGTGAAGTTTGGATCGAGCGTGATGACTTCCGTGAAGAAGCAAACAAGAAGTACAAGCGTTTGGTTCTAGGTAAAGAAGTTCGTTTACGTGGTGCTTATGTAATTAAAGCAGAGCGTATCGAGAAAGATGCAGAAGGCAACATTACAACTATCTTCTGTTCTTACGATGACGAAACGCTAGGTAAGAACCCGGCAGATGGCCGCAAAGTGAAGGGTGTTATCCACTGGGTATCTGCTGATAAAGCACTGCCAGCTGAGATTCGTCTATACGATCGTCTATTCACTGTTGCAAACCCAGCTGCTGCGGATGATTTCGCTGCAACGATCAACCCAGAGTCTCTGGTTAAGTTGAACGGTTTTGTTGAGCCTAGCCTAGCGGAGGCTGCTGCTGAGCAAGGTTTCCAATTTGAGCGTACAGGCTACTTCTGTGTCGATTCAAAAGACTCTAAAGCAGATGCGCTAGTATTCAACCGCACGGTTGGCCTACGTGATACTTGGGGTAAAGCTGAAGCATAATTGCTAACGCTAACAAGTTGTCTAATAAAAAACCGGCTTAGTGCCGGTTTTTTTGTATCTGAATAATGCGTGGATCTAAAGAACAATCTAGCGGACTTTCAGCCCTATATAAAAAACGCTGACCGAAGTCAGCGTTTGTTTAATTTTTCGGTTTGTGCGCGTCTGGGTTGCCTTTGCAATCACCCGTCATGCTTTTACCGTAAAGGTATAAACTGTGGTTCGTTAGCTGAACGTTATAGCGCTTCGCTATCTCTTTTTGTCTCTCTTCGATGATGTCATCAGAGAACTCGATAACTTCGCCACAATCTAGACATACTAGATGATCGTGGTGGTGCTGTGTTGAAAGTTCAAATACAGACTTACCGCCTTCGAAGTGGTGGCGAGTTACAATGCCAGCATCATCGAATTGGTTTAATACTCGATAAACGGTCGCAAGCCCGATCTCTTCACCTAAGTCGATCAGTTTTTTATATAAATCTTCAGCACTAATATGTTGGCAGTCTGGTTGTTGTAATACTTCTAAAATTTTGAGCCTTGGGAGGGTCACTTTAAGACCAGCATCTTTTAGCGCTTGATTATTGTCTGACATATACTTTCCTGTTGATGATCTGCAGCAATTAACAGAATTCAATATTAATACCATTATAGTTTAGTCAGGCATAACAATAAACCACGAACTTCAAAGGGTTACTAATCAACATCACAATCTGTTTTGTAAATTGGAAGTATCTCACTTATAGTGGAGGTACGACCAGTCAGGGTGGCGGTAATTCTAATATGAACACGGAATGTTGTTATGAATAAGCAACTTGCAAAAATATACAAACCAAACATCGTAAAATTCGCTCTTAATATTTGGCCTCCATTTTGGGGAGCAGGGATAAAGATAGCCCATATTAGTTCAGATTTTAGGGTAGTAAAAACAGTGCTTAAGTTGCGCTGGTGGAACAAAAATGCCAATCGTACTCAGTATGGCGGTAGCATATTTTCCCTCACGGATCCTGTTTACTCATTGATGTTAATGGGAATTTTAGGTGAAAGGTATTATGTGTGGGACAAAGAGGCGAGCATTAACTTCATCAAACCTGGTCAGTCAGATCTGTATGCAGACTTTGAAATAAGCCAAGGTCAGCTTGATGAGATTTACCGTCAGACTCAACTTGGTGAGAAGTGTTTTCCTGAATTTATTATCTATGTCAAAGATAAGCAGGGTAATGTGGTCTCAGAAATTCAGCGTACGCTTTATGTCAGAAAGAAGCCACAATTCAGAGATGATGACGAAGCACTAGAAGCAGAGTGCTAATTTAGACAAACAGATCTTATATAGACAAATAGAAAAAAACCTCCAATTAGGAGGTTTTTTCATATCTAGAGAGTTGTCACTAATTGTAACAATGGACAACTGCCAGAGAATTAGTCTTCAAGCTCTGCTAGACACATCTCTTCGTGGATTTGTTTAACCCAGTTAGATACACGCTCATCAGTTAGCTCTGGTTGACGGTCTTCGTCGATACATAGACCAACGAATTGGCTGTCATCGCCTTCAACTAGACCTTTAGATGCTTCGAACTCGTAGCCTTCAGTAGAAGTGTAACCTAGGATAGTACCGCCTTTCGCTTCAACGATGTCACGGATAGTACCCATAGCATCACAGAAGTATTCTGCGTAATCTTCTTGGTCACCACAACCAAAGATAGCAACAAGCTTAGTTGAGAAATCAATAGCTTCTAGCTCTGGGAAGAAATCATCCCAATCACATTGTGCTTCGCCGTAGTACCACGTAGGGATACCAAGCAGCAGTAGATCGAAGTTATCGATATCTTCTTTGCTGCTTTTTGCAATGTCTTGAACGTGAACGAGCTGTTTGCTCAATTGCTTTTGAATCATCTTAGCAACAGCTTCAGTGTTACCTGTATCGCTACCAAAGAAGAGACCTACACTTGCCATAGAATCATTACCTTTCATTTTGTCTGTTGTCGGTGTAATAAAGTTCGGAGGGGAATCGTTAGATCCCAGTTCCTTCCCAGCTTAGTTGGATTATCCCTTTGGCGATAAAACCTGCACAGCCAAGGAAAAGTACTAACCACACAATGCGACGACCAAATGGAGGAACATTTCCTTGCTTGAGAACGTCCTTAATTGCCATGCCGATCAAAAAGAAAATCGCGGCAAATAGGAGATCTAAACCAACAGATTCAATGATGTTCATGTAGTCGTAAAGCATGGGAACCTTATATACCAATTTTGCTTGGGCGCACTATATCACTGTTGCGAGATAAAGTTAATGTGCAGTGATTACTCAACTCTCATTTATCTGCATGAAAAAGCGCACTTAAGCGATGAATTTTCGAATTGCTCTCAGCACTTCAGTTGGTTTTTCTGCGTGCAGCCAGTGGCCGGTATTCGCGATGACATGCGCCTTTACATTAGAAAATTGCTGTTGGACCGCAGTTTGGTGCTCAGCCGTGAGGTAGTCAGAATCCCCACCTTTTATTAGTAAGGTTTTGACTGAGGTTTTGTCGATCGGTTCCCAACCAATAATGTGTGGGTAGTTGCTCAGTAACGAAGCGACGTTAAAGCGCCACTCCATAATGCCTTCTTCTGACTTGAACAGTGATTTTGTTAAGAATTGGCGAACACCGTCTATTTCGATATGTTTGGCGAGCACTTTAAGTGCTTCGGCACGAGATCCTGGCTTTTCTTCAATGACCGCTTGAAGGCCTGCGAATACGTTGTCGTGACGGCTTTGGGTGTAAGCGACTGGTGCCATGTCCAATACAATAAGTTTGTGCAGTTCTAGGTGTTGAGTTAGCGCCATGGCGACTTTACCACCCATTGAGTGACCAATGACAGTGACGTCATTCAGCTCAAGATCTTTCAACAGTTGAGCGACATCTTGTGCCATCGCTTGGTAATTATGGGTATCACTGTGGAAGGATTGTCCATGGTTACGAAGATCGATACTCAGTACCTGATGATCGGTTTTTAGATCCCTGGCTAGCAAGCCTAGGTTGTCCAGATTACCGAATAATCCATGGATCAAAACTATGGTGTGACCCTCACCTTCGATTTTATAGTTGAGCTGTACTGACATTTTTATCTTATTCATGGTGGGTTTGACGTAGAGTATCCGCGCGGATCTCGCTATAATCCCCCTGAGTTTAAACATTGAGATTGTGAAAAGCGAATGAAAACAATTGAGGTTGATGAGGACCTATACCGTTTTATTGCGGGTCAGACAGAACGTATTGGCGAAAGCGCTTCAGATATTCTGCGCCGCTTGTTACAGGTTGATAGCCAAGGCATGGCTCCGATCGAAGAGATCGTAGAGCCGAAAGGTATCGTTGTTAGCAAAGAGGTAGGCTTTACTCCAGAGAAGTTCGATGGCGTTAAAGAAATGCGCTCACTACTAATATCAGATGAGTTTGCATCATTAAAGAAAGCCATTGATCGTTTCATGCTAGTGTTATCAACACTGCATAAAATCGACCCTTTAAGCTTTTCAGAAGCAACTCAAGTAAAAGGCCGCAAGCGTGTTTACTTTGCAGACAACGAAGCGACGTTACTAGCAAACGGTAACACGACGAAGCCTAAAGCCATTCCACAAAGTCCTTTTTGGGTTATTACAAATAATAATACTAGCCGTAAAAGACAGATGGTTGAGCAGCTTATGAGCCGCATGAATTTCCAAGCAGAATTGATTGAAAAAGTAACAGGTTCAATTTAACGAAATCTGATTTAAACCTCATAATATCCATGGATAAGAAGATATTATGAGGTTTTTTTGTTTTTAAATTTTATATATATAAGGATGTCGAAAAATGGCTATGCACCCTCGTGCTGGGCAAAAAGCTCAGCAGGAAGATCTTCATAATATTCCGGCTTTAGTGGCTAACTATTTCTTACAGCAACCGGATGCGACTAACCCAGATCACAAGGTACTATTCGGTACTTCAGGTCACCGCGGTACAGCAGACAAATCAACATTTAACGAAAACCACATTTTAGCGATTGCACAAGCAGTGGCTGAGGTGCGTGCTGAGCAGGGTACAACAGGCCCGCTTTTCTTAGGTAAAGATACGCACGCGCTATCTGAACCTGCATTTTCTACGGTAATCGAAGTACTTGTAGCGAACGGTGTTGAAGTTATTATTCAAGAAAACAACGGCTTTACTCCAACACCTGGTATCTCGCATGCGATTCTTACGCACAACCTAGTGAATGACAAAAAAGCCGACGGCATCGTTATCACACCTTCACACAACCCACCTCAAGATGGCGGTATCAAATACAACCCGACACACGGTGGTCCTGCTGAAGCTGAATTGACTCAAGCGATTGAAGACCGTGCGAACGTGATCATTGCTGAGCAAATGCAAGGTGTTAAACGCACTCCTATCGCACAGGCTAAACAGTCTGAGTTAGTGAAAGAAGTTGACCTAGTGGCGCCATACGTTGCTGATTTGGTTAACGTGGTTGATATGGAAGCTATCCAGAAAGCGAACATCAAAATTGGTGTTGATCCACTGGGCGGCAGCGGTATCGATTACTGGCGTCAAATTGGTAAAGCGTACAACCTAGATCTTACTTTGGTAAGTGAAGCGGTTGACCCTTCATTCCAATTCATGTCTCTAGATAAAGATGGCGTGGTTCGTATGGACTGTTCTTCGCCATACGCAATGGCAGGCTTACTTGCGCTTAAAGATGAGTACGCGCTAGCGTTTGGTAACGACCCAGATTACGATCGCCACGGCATCGTTACGCCTAAAGGCCTAATGAACCCTAACCACTTCCTAGCGGTTTGTATCGATTACCTATACCGTAACCGTGAAGGTTGGGGTAAAGAGGTTGCGGTTGGTAAAACTTTGGTATCAAGCGCATTGATCGACCGTGTGGTAGCTGACTTAGGTCGTGAACTTTGTGAAGTACCTGTTGGTTTCAAATGGTTCGTTGATGGCCTTTACAACGGTCAGTTTGGTTTCGGTGGTGAAGAGAGTGCAGGTGCATCTTTCTTACGTAAAGACGGTACGCCTTGGTCAACAGATAAAGATGGCCTAATTCTTTGCCTACTTGCGGCTGAGATCACAGCCGTTACAGGTAAGAACCCACAAGAGTACTACGAAGAGCTAGCTGCTAAGCACGGTGAATCTAAGTACAACCGTATTCAAGCGGTAGCAAATGGCGCGCAAAAAGATGTGCTGAAGAAGCTATCTCCAGAGATGGTCTCTGCTGAAACGCTTGCTGGCGATGCGATTACTGCTCGTTTAACGCATGCTCCTGGTAATGGCGCTGCGATTGGTGGCCTTAAAGTGACCACTGAGAACGGTTGGTTCGCTGCTCGTCCATCAGGCACTGAAGACATCTACAAGATCTACTGTGAAAGCTTTAAAGGTGAAGAGCACCTAAAAGCAATCGAAGCAGAAGCTCAAGAGATTGTTAACCAAGTATTTGCCGCTGCAGGTCTATAATCGAATACGATTCATAGAGTTATAAAGCAAATAATGGAAGGGTTGATGTGAAAGCATCAGCCCTTTTTTATTTTCCTGTGAGTAAGTGGCTAGACTAAGTCAGTTCAATGACGAATGGATTAGCCGTGTGGCCAAGTTTGTGGCATCACAAACCAGAATTGACCAGACTTAGTTTGCCCGTGAACAAAGTGGTCACCAAATTCGGTGATAGGTTCACCGCTGAAATCATCCGTTCCTGCGGCCCATTGCTCTTTGTTTAGAGGATAGAGTGTTTCGGTGATCAAGTGAGCCTGATTTTGATAACACCAAAATCCATTTACTTGGCTTGGGTTAATGCTGTAGCCCAAACATTCTGTAGGTATATTTTGTTCTAGAAATGGGTTGGTATAGAGGCGACCTTGCATCAGAAGATGTTTTGAGTCGACATCGATCTCCGGATACTGCTCAACAAAGGCGTTTGAAGAGGACATACCAAGTTGATGGCAGAGCATCCTATCGAGCTTCTTGTCCAATTGGTCGTGAGAATTGGGACCAAACCATGTTTGCTCATGAAGTAGGTAAAATTTAATTGCCACTTCCCAGTGTTCTAATTTTTGGCTGCTTGTGTCTTCCAAGATAAAGTCGATTGCGCCAAGTGTTCGTCCCTCAACATTAATCTGAATCTCATCGTGCTTGATTGAATAATTATCCGAAGTCATGATGACTTGTTCACATAAGTGTTGGTAGAGAAAGCCTAATCTAGGGTTTCCATCATAAGTATGTGTATCGTCGAGCTTTTGGTGGTTTGAGAACACAGTGAGATCAGAAATGGGCGGCTTGATTTCTAGTAGCGGTGGTGAGCTAATCACCCATTGATAAAAGCGTTGCAGTTCGGTCATCGGTTCCTCGTAAACTTCAGTCATCTGTTCTCTAGAAACAGAGTGGAAGGGCTTTCGACATTCTACCCGTAAATTGATATAACGACGTTATTATAAAGGTAAGCTGGAAATAAAAATGAATAACTTACAATTAGAAAAGCTACTTAACGAAAAACTGCAGCCACAGCAGATTAAAGATTACTGTCCGAATGGCCTTCAAGTCGAAGGTGCTTCTGAAGTCAAGCGTATTGTTACTGGTGTTACGGCTTCGCAAGCTTTGATTAATAAAGCGGTTGAGCTAGAGGCTGACGCTTTGTTGGTTCATCACGGTTTCTTTTGGAAAGGTGAGTCAGAGGCAATTCGTGGCATGAAGGGCAAACGCATTCGCACTCTGATTAAGAATGACATTAACCTTTTGGGTTATCACTTACCTCTCGATATCCATCCTGAACTTGGTAACAACGCCAAACTCGCTGAACTGCTTGATATTGAAGTAGAAGGTGGCTTGGAAGGGCACCCACAATCGGTTGCTATGTTTGGTAGATTAAAGACACCGATGACCGGTGCTGAGTTTGCGGCAAAAATTGATCAAGTACTGAATCGTAAGCCGCTACATATCGCTCCTGAAAACGCAGATAAGATGATTGAAACGGTAGGTTGGTGTACTGGCGGCGGTCAAGATTACATTGAACTTGCAGCCTCTCAAGGTATCGACGCATTTATCTCTGGTGAAATTTCTGAGCGCACAACTTACTCGGCTCGCGAGCAAGACATCCATTATTTTGCTGCAGGTCACCATGCGACAGAACGCTACGGCGTGAAGGCACTAGGTGAGTGGTTAGCAAAAGAGCACGGCTTGGATGTTGAGTTTATCGATATCGATAATCCGGTATAAGAGCAGATGCGAGATGAGGGATACGAGTAAATAGTGTTCGTCATTCCCCAGACTGACGAAGGAGGGAGTAGAGAATTTTTTTGGGCTATCTACTCGTTGAATGAGATCCCCAACTCACTCGTCCCTCGTTCTTGGGGATGACGGCATAGTTTGCTCCTATAGTCATTCCCTAGACTGACGAAGGAAAGAGTATGGAATCTTTTTGGGCTATCTATTCGTTGAATGAGATCCCCAACTCACTCGACCCTCACTCTTAGGTATAACGAGCAACTATAAATTTGTATCTGTCGATGTGATGCGCGAGTCAGAACGTTAAAGGGGGATATCCCGAATCCGTCATTCCCTAGACTGACGAAGGAGGGAGTAGGGAATCTCTTTGGGCTATCTACTCGTTGAATGAGCTCCCCAACTCGCTCATTCCTCGCTCTTAGGTATAACGAGCACCTATAAATTTGTATCCGTCTATGCGACGCGCCAGTCCGAACGCTAAAGGGGGATATCCGAATCCGTCATTCGCTAGACTGACGAAGGAAGGAGTAGGGAATCTCTTTGGGTTATCTATTCGTTGAATGAGATCCCCAACTCACTCGTCCCTCACTCTTAGGTATACGAGCAACTATAAATTTGTATCTGTCGATGTGATGCGCGAGTCAGAACGTTAAAGGGTCATATCCGAATCCGTCATTCCCTAGACTGACGAAGGAGGGAGTAGGGAATCTCTTTGGGCCATCTACTCGTTGAATAAGATCCCCAACTCACTCGTTCCTCGCTCTTGAGGATGACAGTGTTGCGAGCATATAAAAGAAAAGGGTTGATGCGAAAGCATCAACCCTTTTTCACAATCATACTTTAATCGCAATTATTCACGTTCGTGAAGTGCTTTAAAGTCACGTTGCTCTTCACCAGTGTATAGCTGACGAGGACGACCGATACGGTTTGTCGGATCGCTGTGCATTTCGTTCCAGTGTGCAATCCAACCGATAGTACGAGACATCGCGAAGATTACTGTAAACATAGACACTGGAATACCGATCGCTTTCAGAATGATACCTGAGTAGAAGTCTACGTTCGGGTATAGCTTCTTAGACACAAAGTATTCATCAGAAAGAGCGATACGCTCAAGTTCCATTGCTACGTCAAGTAGTGGATCTTGGATGTTTAGCTCTTTAAGTACTTCGTGACACGCTTCGCGCATTACTGTTGCACGTGGATCGTAGTTCTTGTAAACGCGGTGACCGAAGCCCATCAAACGGAATGGGTCATCTTTGTCTTTCGCTTTTGCAACATACTCTTCGATGTTATCTACGCTACCGATCTCTTCAAGCATACGTAGACACGCTTCGTTTGCACCGCCATGAGCTGGGCCCCAAAGTGACGCGATACCAGCTGCGATACACGCAAACGGGTTAGCACCAGATGAACCAGATAGACGTACTGTCGATGTAGAAGCGTTTTGTTCGTGATCAGCGTGTAGAGTGAAAATCTTATCCATTGCGCGAGCAACAATAGGGTTCACTTCGTACTCTTCACATGGGTTTGCGAACATCATGTGTAAGAAGTTTTCTGCGTAGCCTAGGTCGTTACGTGGGTAGATAAACGGCTGACCGATTGAATATTTGTAACACATTGCTGCCAGTGTTGGCATTTTTGAAATTAGGCGGTAAGCCGCAATTTCACGGTGTGTATCGTTGTTGATATCAAGTGAGTCGTGGTAGAACGCTGCTAAAGCGCCTACAACACCACACATTACAGCCATTGGGTGAGCATCACGACGGAAGCCGTGGAAGAAACTAGCAATTTGCTCGTGAACCATAGTGTGACGTGTCACGGTAGTCTTGAACTTTTCGTATTCAGCTCGAGATGGAGCTTCACCGTAAAGAAGTATGTAACATACTTCTAAGTAATCAGCGTTATTGGCAAGTTGGTCAATTGGATAACCACGGTGTAAAAGGATACCTTTACCACCGTCAATAAAAGTGATTTGAGACTCACAAGATGCAGTGGCAAGAAAACCAGGGTCAAAAGTGAAAAAACCATTAGAACCTAGTGTACGAACATCGATCACTGGAGTACCTAGTACACCTTCTGTAATCGGCAGCTCGATTGGCGCTTGACCTTCAATGTGAAGGGTAGCTTTCTTATCCGCCATAACAATCTCCTTTGTTTATTATTTAATCCGTCCAGGATGTTTATGTGCCATTTTTTTACTGGTCTTACGTGGGAAAGTCAATTTTTCTGCAGCTTTGTGTGCACTTGTTAGTGTTTTTTACATTAAATTCGTTAAAAATCTGGTCTGTGTAGCATTATTTGTTACATCAATTGTATTAGAATGTTGCCGACCGTATAGTGGCGATGAAAAATTTGGTTAAAACCTTATAAATGCAAGGCTAAGAAGAAATGTGAGGTGTCTATCTTAATCTTGTTGTTAACAATTATTTTACAATTATCTAAGGCTCAACTTCAGTTATTTGTTAAGTTAATGTTAAATTTTGAAGGTTTGCGATCAAATTTTGTCCATAACAATATCATAAGGTTATTTAATGACCATAATGCTCAATGGAGCTGAGTGAGCAAGCCCGTGAAAGAAAGAAAGACAAGACCTGTTAATTTAGATTTACAGACCATCCACTTTCCGATCACTGCAATAGCTTCCATCCTACACCGTGTGTCTGGGGTGATTACTTTTGTTGCGATTGGAATTTTGCTTTGGTTACTATCCATTTCCCTCTCATCCCCAGTAGGCTTTATGGAAGCTAGCGACATTGTCGACGGTTTCTTCGTGAAGTTTATTCTGTGGGGCATTTTAACCGCTTTGGCTTACCACATTGCTGGTGGTATTCGTCACCTTCTTATGGACTTAGGTCACTTTGAAGAGCTGGAATCTGGCGCGAAGAGCGCTAAGGTTGCATTCGCAGCGACAGCGGTATTGTCTCTACTAGCGGGGATCTTAGTATGGTAAACAACGTTTCGACATTTGGCCGTAATGGCGTTCACGATTTCTTATTGATTCGTGCAACTGCAATCATTATGACGCTATATACAATTTATTTGGTGAGCTTTTGTGCCTTCACCGATATCTCTTACGTATCATGGACTCAGTTCTTTGGTGGAACTTTCACTAAAGTATTTACCATGTTAGCGCTTACTTCGGTTCTTGTTCACGCTTGGATCGGCCTATGGCAAGTGCTAACCGACTACATCAAGTGCGCTAAACTGCGTGTTGGCCTTCAAGTAGGTGTAGTTGCGGTTCTTCTTGGATATTTCTTCTCTGGTCTGTTTATTTTGTGGGGTGCGTAAGTGACTATTCCTGTTCGTGAGTTTGATGCCGTAGTTATCGGCGCTGGTGGTGCAGGTATGCGTGCCGCACTGCAAATTTCAGAGCAAGGCCTATCATGTGCATTGCTTTCTAAAGTTTTCCCAACTCGTTCTCATACCGTATCTGCTCAAGGTGGTATTACGGTTGCGCTAGGTAATGCGCACGAAGATCACTGGGAACAACATATGTATGACACAGTAAAAGGTTCTGATTACATCGGTGACCAAGATGCTATCGAATACATGTGTAAAAATGGCCCAGAATCAGTTATCGAACTAGAAAAGATGGGTCTTCCATTTTCTCGTTTCGACAACGGCACCATTTACCAACGTCCTTTTGGTGGCCAATCGAAAAACTTTGGTGGTGAGCAAGCGGCTCGTACCGCTGCAGCAGCTGACCGTACTGGTCACGCACTGCTACACACGCTTTACCAACAAAATATCAAGCACAAAACAACCGTGTTCTCTGAGTGGTACGCGCTTGATCTTGTGAAGAATGAAGACGGTGCCATTCTTGGTACAACAGCACTTTGCATGGAAACAGGCGAAGTATGCTACTTCAAAGCGAAAGCAACGATCCTAGCGACCGGTGGTGCTGGCCGTATCTACGCATCGACAACTAACGCACACATCAATACTGGTGACGGTGTTGGTATGGCGATTCGTGCTGGCGTTCCAATGCAAGATATCGAAATGTGGCAGTTCCACCCAACGGGTATTGCTGGCGCAGGTGTTCTTGTAACAGAAGGCTGTCGTGGTGAAGGTGGTTACCTTCTAAATAAAGACGGCGAACGTTTCATGGAACGTTACGCTCCAAATGCGAAGGACTTAGCGGGTCGTGACGTTGTTGCTCGTTCAATGATGGTCGAAATCCGTGAAGGTCGTGGTTGTGACGGTCCTTGGGGTCCACATATCAAGCTGAAACTGGACCACCTAGGTAAAGAGACACTTGAATCTCGTCTACCAGGTGTATGTGAACTGTCTCGTACATTCGCACACGTTGATCCAGTAAAAGAGCCAATCCCAGTAATCCCAACGTGTCACTACATGATGGGTGGTGTACCGACACAAGTTTCTGGCCAAGCGATTAAGCAGGGTACAGATGGTAGCGATGTAGAAGTACAAGGTCTATTCGCTTGTGGTGAGATTGCTTCAGTATCCGTACACGGTGCTAACCGTCTAGGTGGTAACTCACTGCTTGATTTGGTTGTATTCGGTCGTGCTACAGGTCTACACCTAGGTGAGACTCTGAAGAAGCAAGCTGATGCTAAACCTGCAACGGAAGAAGATATCGCTCGTTCTCTAGAGCGCTACAACCGTTGGGAAAACAGCACAGACGGCGAAGATCCAGCGCAGATCCGTAAAGATCTACAGCAATGTATGCAGAACAACTTCTCTGTATTCCGCGAAGGTCAAGCAATGGCTGACGGCCTAGAAGAGCTTAAAGCAATTCGCGAGCGTCTGAAGAATGCACACCTTTCAGACAAGTCTACTGAGTTCAACACGCAGCGTATTGAGTGTCTAGAGCTTGAAAACCTAATGGAAACAGCTTACGCGACGGCTGTAGCGGCAAACTACCGCACAGAGAGTCGTGGTGCACATGCTCGTTTTGACTTCCCTGATCGTGATGATGAGCAATGGCTATGCCACACGCTTTACAATCCTGAGTCAGAAAGCATGACTAAGCGTAACGTAAACATGGAACCTATCCATCGTGAAGCGTTCCCGCCAAAAGCACGTACGTACTAAGGAGACATGACCATGAAACTGAATTTCTCTTTATACCGTTACAATCCAGATGTCGACCAAAAGCCTTACATGAAGGAATACACCTTAGAGGTGGATGAAGGTTCAGACATGATGCTTCTGGATGCGCTTATTCTACTGAAAGAACAAGATCCAACAATCGCATTCCGCCGCTCATGCCGTGAGGGTGTATGTGGTTCGGATGGTCTGAACATGAACGGTAAAAACGGTCTAGCGTGTATCACGCCTCTATCTGCGCTGAAAGGCGATAAGATCGTGATTCGCCCGCTGCCAGGTTTACCTGTTGTTCGTGACCTGATTGTTGATATGACTCAGTTCTACGATAACTACGAAAAAGTAAAACCATTCCTAGTGTCTGATGGCAATGTACCACCGGCACGTGAAAACTTACAAAGCCCTGATGAGCGTGCTCATTTAGATGGACTGTACGAATGTATCATGTGTGCATGTTGTACAACGTCATGCCCATCGTTCTGGTGGAACCCTGACAAGTTCATCGGACCAGCAGGCCTACTTGCCGCGTACCGTTGGCTAATTGATAGCCGAGATACAGCGACAGATGAACGTTTGTCTGATCTTGATGATGCATTTAGCGTTTTTCGTTGCCATGGCATCATGAATTGTGTAAGTGTTTGTCCTAAGGGATTAAATCCGACGAAAGCGATTGGTCACATCAAGACCATGTTAGTGAATCGTTCGGTTTAAGTTATAAAAAAATTGCCGCCCTAGAAGTTTTGGGGCGGCCTTTTAATAGCTCGGCATAGACCGCAGCAAACGTGAAAACTACTGGTTAAGGGAAAATATGCACAACGGCGTGATGAAGGCATGGCTCGAGTCTTCACACTTGGCTGGCGCCAATGCAACGTACGTAGAAGAACTCTATGAACTGTATCTAAGTGACCCCGATTCGGTAAGTGACGAATGGAGAAGTGTTTTTGAAGAATTGCCTGTGCAAGCTTCAGAAGCGGTGGAACAACCACATTCTCGTGTTCGTGAATACTTCCGTCGACTCGCTCAAGAAACAAAGCATTACAGTGTCCAAGTTAGTGATCCAGATGTCGATGCGAAACAAGTAAAAGTTCTGCAACTGATTAATGCTTATCGATTCCGAGGGCATCAAGCAGCAAATCTAGACCCCCTAGGTTTATGGAAGAGAGCGACAGTTGATGAACTGGACCCTTCTTTCCACACTCTTACCGAAGAAGACCTCAATGAGACGTTTAACGTCGGCTCTTACGCGATTGGCCAAGAGACGATGGTGCTTAAAGATTTACACAAATCTCTAAAGCAAACCTATTGTGGTTCAATTGGTGCTGAATACATGCACATGACTAATACAGAGCAAAAACGTTGGATTCAACAACGTTTAGAGTCTGTGTCTGGTCAACCCTCTTTCAACAAAGAAGAAAAGCAAGCTTTCCTAGAAGAGCTAACCGCTGCTGAAGGTCTTGAGCGCTATCTTGGTGCGAAATTCCCAGGCGCGAAACGTTTCTCGTTGGAAGGTGGTGATGCACTTATCCCAATGACGAAAGAGATCATTCGTCATGCTGGTGGACAAGGCATGCGTGAAGTCGTTGTTGGTATGGCTCACCGTGGTCGTCTAAACATGTTGGTTAACGTGCTTGGTAAAAAACCGCAAGACCTGTTTGACGAGTTCGCGGGTAAGCACGACGAAACGTGGGGTACTGGTGATGTTAAATACCACCAAGGTTTCTCTGCGGATTTCGCGACACCAGGTGGCAACGTTCACTTAGCACTAGCATTTAACCCATCACACTTAGAAATCGTAAACCCAGTGGTTATCGGTTCAGTACGTGCACGTCAAGATCGCCTAGGTGATACTGATGGTAGCCGTGTACTGCCAATCACTATTCACGGTGACTCAGCAATCGCTGGTCAGGGTGTTGTGCAAGAGACGTTTAACATGTCTCAAGCTCGTGGTTTCTGTGTAGGTGGTACGGTTCGTATCGTTGTAAATAACCAAGTTGGTTTTACAACGTCTAACCCTCGCGACACACGCTCTACGATGTACTGTACCGATATCGCTAAGATGGTACAGGCTCCGATTTTCCACGTTAATGCTGATGATCCAGAAGCGGTTGCTTTTGTTGCTCGCTTAGCACTGGATTACCGTAATACTTTCAAACGTGATGTTGTTATCGACCTAGTTTGTTACCGTCGCCACGGTCACAACGAAGCCGATGAGCCGAACGCAACTCAGCCTTTGATGTACCAAAAAATCAAGAAGCACCCAACACCACGTAAGCTTTACGCTGACGTGCTAATGGAGCGCGGTGAGTTTGGTATTGATACGGCAACTCAGCTGGTTAACGAATATCGTGACGCACTTGATCACGGTGAAGTTGTGGTTAAAGAGTGGCGCCCAATGGCACTTCACTCTGTAGACTGGTCTCCTTACCTAGGTCACGACTGGAATATTGATTGGGACAACAAAGTTGATATTGAGCGTCTAAAAGACCTTGGTACTAAGATTTGCCAATACCCAGAGAGCCACAAACTGCAAAGCCGAGTAAATAAACTGTACAACGATCGTACTGCCATGGTGAATGGTGAGAAACAAGTCGATTGGGGTATGGCTGAAACTCTGGCGTACGCAACACTTGTTGACGATGGCAAGCGTATTCGTATCTCTGGCCAAGATTCAGGCCGTGGTACCTTCTTCCACCGTCACTCAGTACTGCACAACCAATCAGATGCAAGCACGTATGTTCCTCTTGCGAACATTCATGATAAGCAGGGTCCATTCCAAGTATTTGACTCGGTATTGTCTGAAGAAGCAGTGTTAGCGTTCGAGTATGGTTACGCAACAGCAGAGCCAAGCGGTCTAACCCTTTGGGAAGCACAATTTGGTGATTTCGCAAACGGTGCGCAAGTGGTTATCGACCAATTTATTTCGTCAGGTGAGCAAAAGTGGGCACGTCTATGTGGCTTGACTATGCTGCTTCCTCACGGCTATGAAGGCCAAGGCCCAGAGCACTCTTCTGCGCGTCTTGAGCGTTACCTTCAATTGTGTGCTGAACAAAACATGCAGGTTGTTGTTCCTTCAACACCAGCTCAGGTTTACCACATGATTCGTCGTCAGGTAGTTCGACCAATGCGTCGTCCTCTGATTGTAATGTCACCTAAGTCATTGCTTCGTCACCCGCTGTGTACGTCTTCTCTAGAAGACCTAGCAGAAGGTACGTTCCAACCAGCTATCGCAGAGATTGACGATATCGCTCCTGAGAACGTAAAACGCGTCGTATTCTGTTCAGGTAAGGTTTACTTCGACCTACTTGACCAAAGACGTAAGAACGAGCAAGACGACGTTGCTATTGTTCGTATTGAGCAGCTATACCCATTCCCTTACGAGGATGTTCGCGCTGCAATTGCACAATACACAAATGTCGTTGATTACGTTTGGTGTCAAGAAGAGCCTCAGAACCAAGGTGCTTGGTACAGCAGCCAACACAACTTCCGAGCTGCTATCCCAGTAGGCGCTGATATTCAATACGCAGGTCGTCCTGCATCAGCATCACCAGCTGTAGGCTATATGTCGGTACACTTGAAACAACAAAAAGCGTTAGTAGATGACGCTCTGACCCTACCAAAGAACTAGAAGTAAAAGGAAAATACAGACATGACAATTGAAATTCTGGTTCCAGATTTACCTGAATCTGTGGCTGATGCAACAGTTGCGACTTGGCACAAAAAACCAGGCGAAGCGGTTGCACGTGATGAAGTCATTGTAGATATCGAAACAGACAAAGTAGTTCTAGAAGTACCTGCGCCTGAAGCGGGTGTTCTGGAAGCTATCATCGAAGACGAGGGTGCTACGGTACTTTCTAAGCAGCTTATCGCTAAGTTGAAGCCTGGCGCGGTTGCAGGTGAACCAACAACAGATACCACTGAAGACACAGAAGCATCTCCTGACAAACGCCATAAAGCAGCGCTTACAGAAGAGAGCAACGACGCACTGAGCCCAGCTGTTCGTCGTCTTCTAGCTGAACACAACCTACAACCAGCTGACGTGAAAGGCACTGGTGTTGGTGGTCGTATTACTCGTGAAGACATCGACGCACACCTAGCGGCAGCGAAAGCGGCGCCGGCAGCAGCTGCACCAGCGGTTGAAGCGCCAGCGGCAGCTCGTAGCCAGAAGCGCGTACCTATGACTCGCCTACGTAAGACAGTAGCTAACCGACTTCTAGAAGCGAAGAACAGCACAGCAATGCTAACGACTTTCAACGAAGTAAACATGAAGCCAATCATGGACCTTCGTAAGCAGTACAAAGACCAATTCGAGAAGCGTCACGATACGCGTCTTGGCTTCATGTCTTTCTACGTGAAAGCGGTAACTGAAGCGCTTAAGCGTTACCCAGAAGTAAACGCATCTATCGATGGTGATGATATCGTTTACCACAACTACTTCGACATCAGCATGGCGGTATCTACGCCACGTGGTCTAGTGACTCCAGTACTGAAAGACTGTGACACGCTAGGTTTCGCTGACATCGAAAAAGGCATCAAAGAGTTAGCGATCAAAGGCCGTGACGGCAAGCTAACTGTTGATGAGCTAATGGGTGGTAACTTCACTATCACAAACGGTGGTGTATTCGGCTCTCTAATGTCTACGCCAATTATCAACCCACCACAAGCGGCTATCTTGGGTATGCACAAAATCCAAGAACGTCCAATGGCAGTTGATGGCAAAGTAGAAATTCTACCAATGATGTACCTAGCGCTTTCTTACGACCACCGTCTAATCGATGGCCGTGAATCAGTTGGCTTCCTAGTGACCATCAAAGAGCTACTAGAAGATCCTGCACGTCTGCTATTAGACGTTTAGTATCGCTAAAACGTCTAGTTAGCCCTGTTAGCTAGACGTAAAAAGTTTCAAAGGCTAGGCTGCTCAACGTCTGGCCTTCACTTGAACTGCCAAGCCATTACAAAATGGACAGCAGTTGATTTGAGAAGACCCTACAGACGTAACACAGGAAACTGTGTCGTTATGGAAATAATAATCCCTTAAGGGAAAATAAACGGAATATCAAAATGAATTTGCATGAATACCAAGCCAAACAGCTGTTTGCAGAATTCGGTTTGCCTGTACCAGAAGGTTTCGCATGTGATACTGCACAAGAAGCTTTCGAAGCTGCTGGCCGTATCTCAACTGAGAAAAAAGTCGTTAAGTGTCAAGTACACGCTGGTGGCCGCGGTAAAGCGGGTGGCGTAGAGCTACACGACACAAAAGAAGGCGTTAAAGAGTTTGCACAAAAGTGGCTAGGTAAAAACCTAGTGACTTACCAAACAGACGCTAATGGTCAGCCTGTAACTAAGATCCTAGTTGAAGAAGCGTCAAACATCGCTAACGAACTTTACCTAGGTGCTGTTGTTGACCGCGCAACTCGTAAAATTGTATTCATGGCGTCAACTGAAGGCGGTGTGGACATCGAGAAAATCGCTGAAGAAACTCCAGAGTTGATTCACCAATCTGCGATCGATCCTCTAGTAGGCCCTCAAGCTTACCAAGGCCGTGAACTAGCATTCAAACTTGGTCTAGTTGGCGACCAAATCAAACAGTTCGTTAAGATCTTCATGGGTCTTGGTGAAATGTTCGCTCAGTACGATCTAGCTCTACTGGAAATTAACCCACTTGTTATCACTGGTGAAGGCAACCTTCTTTGTCTAGACGGCAAGATCAACATCGACTCAAACGCGATGTACCGTCAACCTAAACTGCGTGAAATGCACGATCCATCTCAAGAAGATGAGCGCGAAGCACACGCAGCACAGTGGGAACTAAACTACGTAGCACTAGATGGTAACGTTGGCTGTATGGTTAACGGTGCAGGCCTTGCGATGGGTACGATGGATATCGTTAACCTACACGGCGGCAAACCAGCAAACTTCCTTGATGTAGGCGGCGGCGCAACTAAAGAGCGTGTAGCTGAAGCATTCAAGATCATCCTTTCTGATGACAATGTTAGCGCAGTACTAGTAAACATCTTCGGTGGCATCGTACGTTGTGACATGATCGCTGAAGGTATTATCGGTGCGGTTAAAGAAGTAGGCGTAACAGTACCTGTTGTTGTTCGTCTAGAAGGTACAAACGCAGACCTAGGTCGCGAAGTACTTGCTAATTCTGACGTTGATATCATTGCAGCTGAATCTCTAACAGATGCTGCTCAGAAAGTTGTTGCTGCTGCGGAGGCGAAATAATGTCTGTATTAATTAACAAAGACACTAAAGTAATCTGTCAGGGTTTCACTGGCGGTCAAGGTACATTCCACTCAGAGCAAGCTATCGCATACGGTACGCAAATGGTTGGTGGTGTATCTCCTGGTAAAGGTGGTCAAACTCACCTTGGTCTTCCAGTATTCAACACTGTACGCGAAGCAGTAGAAGTAACAGGCGCAACAGCAACGGTTATCTACGTACCAGCACCTTTCTGTAAAGACGCAATCCTAGAAGCGATTGATGCAGGTATCGAACTGATCGTAACGATCACTGAAGGTATCCCAACAACAGACATGATCGACGTTAAAGTGAAGCTAGAAGAAACTGGCGTTCGCATGATCGGTCCTAACTGTCCAGGTCTTATCACTCCAGACGAGTGTAAGATTGGTATCATGCCTGGTCACATCCACAAGAAAGGTAAAGTAGGTATCGTATCTCGTTCAGGTACTCTTACTTACGAAGCAGTTAAACAAACAACAGATGAAGGCTTCGGTCAGTCTACATGTGTTGGTATCGGTGGTGACCCAATCCCTGGTTCAAACTTCATTGATATCCTAAAACTGTTCCAAGAAGACCCTGAGACTGAAGCAATCGTAATGATTGGTGAGATCGGTGGTACTGCGGAAGAAGAAGCGGCAGCGTTCATTAAAGCGAACGTAACTAAGCCAGTTGTTTCTTACATTGCAGGTGTTACAGCTCCTCCAGGTAAACGTATGGGCCACGCTGGCGCAATCATCTCTGGCGGTAAAGGTACTGCTGAAGACAAATTCGCAGCACTAGAAGCAGCAGGCGTTAAGACAGTTAAGTCTCTTGCTGACATCGGTAAAGGTTTACGTGAGATTACTGGTTGGTAATCAGCGCGTTAAGCGATGAATAATAGAAAGGCTTGGTCGATGACCAAGCCTTTTTTGTATGCTTTCAATGATACGAGATACGAGATACGAGATACGAGATACGAGATACGAGATACGAGATACGAACCGTATGACTACGCTCGGGTTTTCACCATCTGAGATAACATAAACATTGCAGCAGCACTGATCACAACAGATGGGCCTGCTGGTGTGTCGTAGAACCAAGATAGGCTCAACCCACCACATACTGCGATAGAGCCAATAATCGAAGCGAGCAACGTCATTTGTTCAGGTGTACTTGAGAACTTTCTTGCTGTTGCAGCAGGGATAATCAGCAGTGATGTCATGATCAACGCCCCAACAAACTTCATACCAACCGCAATCACGATGCCGACCAGTAGCATTAGAATCAGGCGCATTAAATCAATGTTGATGCCATCAACCGCCGCAAGATCTTCGTTCACTGTTGTTGATAGCAGTGGCCGCCAGAAGATAGCCAACACTAAACCAATAACACTAGCGCCTGCATAGATGAACACTAAATCAGTGGGAGAAACGGCAAGCAGGTCACCGAATAGGTAACTCATTAGATCAACACGAACGTTATCTAAGAAGCTAACAGCAACCAAGCCGAGCGAGAGTGCACTGTGGGCTAATATGCCGAGCAACGTATCGGTCGCGACCAGCTTTTGCTTTTGTAAGGTCACGAGTAATACAGCCAACATTAAGCAGCAAATCAGCAGCGCGAAGTACAAGTTAATATTGAACAGGAAACCAAGCGCTAAACCCATTAAAGAGGCGTGAGCCAATGTGTCGCCAAAGTACGCCATCTTACGCCACACTACGAACGACCCCAGTGGACCAGCAATAAGCGCGATGCCTAAGCCTGCGAGGATAGAAGGTAAAAGAAACTCAAGCATTAGTGGTGATGTCCGTGTTTATGGTTAGAACAGTCGTGCACATCTCCAGATACAGGTTGGCCTGCTAAGTCATGGTGATGATGGTCATGTTGGTGATGATAGAACGCCAAACTTTCTTGAACCGCAGTACCAAATAGAGCGATATAAGAAGGATGATGCTTAATATCAGCGGGTGCACCAGAGCAGCAGATGTGGTGGTGTAAACAGATCACGTCGTCTGTTTTTGCCATCACTAAATGTAAGTCGTGTGAAACCATAAAGACTGCACAGCCAAAGCGGTGACGAATAGAATCAATCAGTTCGTAGAGATCGATTTGACCTTGTACATCTACGCCTTGTGCAGGTTCATCAAGAACCAATAGGTCTGGCCTTCTCAAGAGAGAACGAGCAATTAGTACGCGTTGGTTTTCACCACCTGATAGCTGATGCATGTTGCTTTTCATCAGATGCTCAGCGCCAACGAGTTTTAGAGCTTCCAAGATCTCTTGTTTACTGAATCTACCGGTGAGCTTAAGGAAACGCTCTACATTGAGAGGCAGAGAATCATTCAGCTTTAGCTTTTGAGGAACATAACCAATTTTTAGTTTTTTTGATTTGGTAATCTTTCCAGAGTATTTGTGTTGGAGCCCAAGTAGTACTTTTACTAGGGTTGATTTTCCCGCACCGTTTGGCCCAATTAGGGTAGTGATTCTGCCACGCTCTAAATTTAGAGAGATATTGTCTAGGACTTTTCGACCGTCAAACTCGACGCTCACAGAATCTAGTTGGATTAAGTTATCCATGAATAGAACTCATTTGCAATTCGCTAATGTTATAATGTAACATTTACCTCAAGCCTAAGCTACTTTTCTATTATCGAGGAATTATGTCACGTTCATCTTATATACTTGCTACTTTGCTTTTAGCGCCAAGTGTTGCAAGTGCTAATACCATTCTAACAAGCTTCAAACCAATTCAAATGATTGTGACAGAATTAACGCAAGGCGTTAGTGAACCGGATGTGTTGATGAACAGCAATGCTTCGCCGCACGATTATGCGCTTAAACCGTCTGATGTCAAAAAAGTTCACGGTGCAGACATGGTTGTTTGGTTTGGTCCTGATTTAGAAGCGTTTCTGACTAAGGTGATTGAATCGAATGATAACGTTATCGAAATCGGTAAAATCCCTGGTATCAACTTACGAGAGTTCGGCCACGATGAGCATGACCATGACGCGCATGAAGGTCACCACCACGGCAGCCACGACCCGCATTTTTGGTTGGGGATCGATCAGGTTGCAGTTGCTGCGAAATACATTTCAGACAAGCTCATTGAAACTGACCCAGACAATGCAATGGCATATCAAGAAAATCTCGATTCATTCCTGATTGCATTGAAAGAGAAGCAGCAGTCTATTCGTGAGCAACTTGCTCCGGTGAAAGACAAAGGCTACTACGTTTTCCACGATGCATATGGTTACTATGAAGAAGAATTTGGCCTAAATAACTTGGGTCATTTCACCGTGAGCCCAGAGCGTAAACCGGGTGCAAAAAGCTTGATTGCGATTAAGAAAACGATAGTACGTGAAAACGTTCAATGTGTATTTTCTGAGCCTCAATTTACACCGGCTGTAATTGAATCAGTGACTCGTGGAAGTAATGCGAAACAAGGTCAATTGGACCCAATAGGTTCTACAGTTGAAGTAAAGAGTGGAAGTTATTTCGATTTTCTTCAGCAACTTACCGATAGTTACACAAGCTGCCTAAACGCAAAGTAATCAATAGTGAGTAACCTTTACTCCACTTTGCTCTCGATATGATTATAAATAATGCCGCTTTTTGCGGCATTTTCGTGACCGCTAAGATAAAACCTTTCAACAAACAATAAACCTTCTTTCTCCTTCGTAGATTTCCGCTAAAATGGAAAGATAATAATAATCACAAAAAAACTCAGTTTCTGGTCGAGCAGGTTAAGACATTGCGGTAGCCGAAACTTCATACGTTGTTGCTGTTCAGGATTAGAAGTTGTATCGAATTGTCTTCCGAATGTTCATGCTAATGAGCATTTCATTTAGCGCTCTTGCGTTAAATACATCACCGTCTGTCTTTTATCCTTTGCCTGTTCAAGCGCAAGGGAATTTTCTCGCGGCTAAAAATCTTTATCTAGGCGCTGGTGGTGGGCTTTGGATCCATGATGTGCATGGAAAAGTCCTGTTTTACGATGGTCGAGCTTTGCTACCACGAAAAGGCAGTCTGCTACAGTTCTCATCGGAACGCGTTGCTTTCCTGAACGATGAGTTTTGGACGTTTTTTGATAATGAGGTATATCGACATACTCCTGGGCTTGGTAACGAGCTCGCATTTAGCCTTAGCCCTGGTTCAGAGATAACCAATATTGGTGCGTCTGACAATTACATCTGGGTGACCGACGGCAATAACTTCTACACCTATAACACTCAGTCGTTAGAATTTAATACCTATTCACTTCTCAAATTGTACCGATACAACAACAGCAGCGACATTACGATTAATGATGCTGAGTGGGTATTATCAAAATGGGTACTGGCAACCAGTTCCGGCACTTACCTATCAGAAAATCAAGAATTTACCCATGTTGCTGCCTCTGATAAACACTACATCGAGACCGTATACTTTTCGAATGCGCGACGTGAATTACTGATTGGTACATTAAATGGTGTTGTGATTGTTGATTTGGCTAATTCTGAGAAAGAGACCAAGATCAGTGGCTCGCATGTGCTCTCTGTTGCTGAAACCACGAATCAATATTGGATTGGTACTGAGCACGGCTTGATTAGCTACAACTTTATTACTGGCGAAATCACTCGTTTTGAACAAGCTGCTAACCAAGACTTTTCGTTACCGGGAGAGAAGATTTACTCATTAATTAACGATCATGCTGGTGGGATGTGGGTCGCGACCAACAACGGTATTCGGTATTTTTCTTTGTTTAGTAAGACATTCTCAAGAACGCCACTCACCGGAATGGGCATGCACTCCAGCAGTATGGTGATCAATAAAGTTGAGCCAATCGGTGAGCATCTATCTTGGGTGGCATCTTCGATGGGCCTCTACCTCGTTGATTCTGAAACTGAAGAGAGGCCTAGGCGCGTATATCAAAAACCAGTACAGGACTTTCAGATTTTTGGTACGTCAATTTGGTTGGCGACCGAAGAAGGGATTATAAGCTTCAATACCGAGACGTTGGAGTTTGAAGCGCTGAATTTGCCAAGAGCCATTGAAGGCGTCCACATCGAGAATTTTGCCCTTCAAGGTGATAACACCCTTTGGATGACCTCTGGTCAAAGTCTCTATTCATTATCGATCGACCATATGGAGCTTACGGGCTACGGAATGGATTGGTTGGTGGATAAGTTCCTGCCAGCAAAAATTACAGATCTAAATATTGGTTTACAAGGTCGCGTCTACATCGGCACCGACCATGGCTTCTATTCCTTTGTTGATAAACGGATCAGCTTTAGTCGTTCCAGCGAACGATTTGGCAAAGTGGTTGATATAGAAAAAGCCAATGATGGCTCTCAGTGGTTTGCGGGTAGTTATGGCGTTTATCGGATCCCTTACGATGGTTCGATGATAGAAGAGATCGCCTTAGTTGAAGAGAATATCAGTCCGAGTTGTCTGATTAGCGATGAGAATGGTGTGTGGTTGGGGTCTTCAAAAGGACTTAGCTATTATGGACTGGATGGTCAGCTGCACAAGCACATAGGTTCACCATTTGGTTTGATCACCAATGAATTGGCGGCCGGTGCATGTGAACTCTTTTATAGTGAGGAGAATCAATCCTCACGGTTAGTTTTAGGTTCCAAGTATGGTGTGGTGAGTGCATTGTCTAATGAGTTGTTGGTATCTACCACGCCTCATAGCCGAGCATTGCTGAGTAAGATAAGTGTTAACCAAAAGACCGTATCATTGGGTGGGAAGACCGCGGATTTAGCCGAGATCCCTTATGGTTCATCGATTGGCTTTAAGCTAGGCATTTTGCCTGCTACATTTGCCCCTGCGATGGAGTATCGACTCAATGATGATGAACCTTGGAGTGAGTTTGAAGGTGGCTTATTAACACTCGACCACTTGCTTCCGGGGGATTATACGCTCGAAGTGAAGCCGGTAAAGGATTCACACTATCGTTTTGTCTCAACCAATCAAAGCTTCTCTATAGCGGAACCTTGGTATCTCAGTAATTGGGCTGCTGCGAGCTCTCTTATCTTACTGATTTGTGTGGTCACCATTTTGGTTTTTTGGCGTTCGCGTTACGTCACTTTTGCCAACAGACATCTTAAAGCACAAGTAGCTTTGAAAACTGATCAGTTGAGGCACCAAAGTAGGATACTACTGACGACTAATCAGCAACTTAAGAAGCAGTTATCGGTTAAGAATGCGCTTGTGTCTCATACAGCCGACGAACTCTCTTCAGAGGTTAACCAAGTTGCAGCCATGCTCCCTAATTGGAGTGATGAACAAGGTAAATCGCCGATTCTTGCGTTAAAGAATGGTTTGGCTCAATTGAGCAATAGCCGTCAAGGTGGTGGCGCCGTTGGTTACGATATGATCTTAATCTTGGAGTCGGTGCTTAAGGCGTGGCAGGAAGACTTAGCCAAGGCTGGCATTGAGCTAGAAATAAAGGTAGATACTAAGCACAGACATGTCTCTTTACTGTATTTTAATCTCGATATTATCTTCAATAGCCTGATCGCGAGCATCATCAAGCGTAACTTTAAGTCGCAGAGTATGGTGGTCATGGTGGAGGAGCTGAAAGAACACCTAGTCGTTACCATTTTAGATCATGGCATGCCTTTCCCTAAGTTAACTTCCAGTATTAGTGACAACAGTGGTAAGTCGACCGACTTAAACATAGAAAAGTTGCCGTTGCTGATGAATCAGAGCGGTGGTGAAATCAATGCCTTTGTGTCGGATTCTCAAAATAAGGTTCAGCTTACTTGGCCAATCGACTATCAGGTATTAGATAATCTCGAAACCAATACAATAGAGCAGATTGAGACTATTAAGCTCGCTAATACCTCACCTGAGCAGTTAAAGCTTAGTGCAGAGCAAGAGTGGAAGAACCGAGTGTCTCAGCTTGTTAGTGAGCACTACGCTGATGCTGAGTTTGGTACTGCTACTGCTGCTAAGTATCTATTTATGTCTGAGAGAAGCTTACAAAGGCGCTTTAAGATGGCTTATAACAAGACCTTTAAAGAACATTTGAATGAGGTTCGCTTGGAGCATGCGTGTGAGCGGTTGCTCGCGGGAGAGAAGATATCAGACGTTGCTTTTGACTCTGGCTTTAATGACCCGTCTTATTTCAGCCAAAGGTTCAAACATCACTTTGGTATGTCTCCATCTAAGTTTGCAGAAAACAGTGAAGACTAGAGCGAACAATATTAACCAGCCAGCCTTACGTTAACGACAGATAGTTTTATTGAAGCCTCGACATTCGTGTGAGATACGAGATACGAGATACGAGATACGAGATACGAGATACGAGATACGAGATACGAGATACGAGATACGAGATACGAGATACGAGATACGAGATACGAGATAATTGGGGTATTTACGATTGAGTTGTTTGAGTATGGTTTTGTTGAGGGAGATAAGAAAAAAAAATATCGTGGTATAGCCGGGGGGACTATACCACGGGTGCCAATGACACCTTCGCTTGCTGCCGGAGTGATATGGCAAGCCACATCACCTCTGGAATTAAATTAAAGAGAAGGAGTTTCTCTTCGATGGAGTAACTATACGATTAGTGACTTATTTTACTTATAAAATTAACGACAGAAGGCTATGAGAAAAGCGACATTTTTATAAGTTATTGATATCTAATGAGTTGTTGGGTTTTTGATTGTGATGTACTAGTGAGGTAGTTCTCACTAGTTGTTGAAAGTAACGGTTTTGACGTAAACGTTTTTAACGAAATTTACGAGTATGTATTTTCGAAAACATTGATTTCACACAATAGAATTGTGGTCATGTATGTGTATCATGGTGTTAATAACAATCTTTCTCATTATCAGTCACGAAGTTGGGTATATATGAAACTCTCACAACTAGAGCAAGGAAAAGCGGCTTCTATAGTTGCGCTAACTGGTCTAACACCAGACGTTAGAAAAAAACTCATGGTCATGGGTATGTTGCCAAAAACAGAGGTAACACTAATCCGCCGCGCACCGATGGGTGACCCGCTTCAAGTTGAGGTGAGAGGTGTCTCTATCGCCATTCGTGAAAGCATCGCAGAACAAATCGAGGTTATCTAAATGGATTATCAAGTTCTTACCGTTGGTAACCCGAATAGTGGCAAAACAACGTTATTCAATGCACTAACAGGTGCGAAGCAGCATGTTGGTAACTGGGTAGGCGTAACCGTTGAAAAGAAAACGGGTGTCTATTCACATGCGGGTGACCAATTTCAGCTAACTGACTTGCCTGGTATCTACGCACTAGATAGTGGTAATGATGCAAATAGTATTGATGAATCTATCGCGTCGCGAGCTGTTCTGACTCACCCTGCTGACGTGATCATTAATGTTGTTGATGCAAGTTGTTTAGAACGAAGCTTATACATGACATTGCAATTGCGAGAGTTGGGTCGCCCAATGATCGTGGTATTGAATAAAATGGATGTATTAAAGCGTGAGCGTCAGGTGATTAACCTGAAAGCGCTGGAGAAAGAGCTAGGTTGTCCGGTTCTTAGTTTGTCTGCGAACGATAAAGGCCAAGTGGCTCGCTTCAAAGAGCGCCTGCATAAGCTTCTTGTCCAAGGTGTTAGCCTTGATCCTATCTCTATTAACTATGACGACGCATTAGAAGCACTTATTCCTTCTGTTGAATCACACTTTGATGATGCTGATGTTTCTCACCGAGCGCTTGCGATTCGTGCGCTAGAAAATGATTACTTGGTGCTAAACGGATTAGCTCCGCAAACACGTACTCAAATTGATAATGTCCGTCTTGGCGCCGAGTTTGATATCGACCTTGCGGTAGCCGACGCGAAATACACCTTCTTACACGACTTGTGCAAGCGTGTGCGTCGCAGCGAAGGTAAGCTAAGCCGTAACTTCACAGAGAAAGCTGACCAATTCATTCTGAACAAATGGGTCGGTATCCCTTTCTTCTTTGTCATTATGTACCTAATGTTCATGTTCTCTATCAATATTGGTAGTGCGTTCATCGACTTCTTTGATATTGGTGTTGGTGCAATATTGGTTGATGGTGGGCACCATTTATTAGACGGACACCTACCAGTTTGGCTGGTTACTATTCTTGCAGATGGTATCGGTGGTGGTATTCAAACTGTTGCAACCTTTATTCCTGTTATCGCGGCGCTTTACTTGTTCTTAGCGGTACTTGAAAGTTCAGGCTACATGGCGCGTGCTGCGTTTGTACTTGATAAAGTGATGCAAAAGATTGGTCTTCCGGGCAAAGCATTTGTACCGTTAGTTCTTGGTTTTGGCTGTAACGTACCGTCAATCATGGCAACTCGTACGCTTGACCAAGAGCGTGAGCGTAAGCTAGCTGCATCGATGGCACCATTTATGTCATGTGGTGCTCGTCTACCGGTATACGCACTGTTTGCAGCGGCGTTCTTCCCTGGTGCGGGCCAAAACGTAGTATTTGCTTTGTACATCATGGGTATTCTAGCGTCTGTATTTACTGGCTTGTTCCTTAAAAACACGATCTACCCAGGTAGCAGCGATAGCTTGGTGATGGAGATGCCAGACTACGAGTTGCCAACCGTACAAAACGTGATGCTGAAAACATGGCAGAAACTGAAGCGCTTCGTGCTTGGTGCCGGTAAAACGATTGTGGTTGTGGTGGCAATCTTAAGCTTCTTGAACTCTCTAGGTATGGATGGCAGTTTCGGTAACGAAGACAGCGAAAATTCAGTACTTTCTAAGGCAGCTCAAGTTGTGACTCCTGTATTCCAACCAATTGGTATTACAGAAGAAAACTGGCCAGCAACGGTAGGTATCATTACTGGTATCTTCGCGAAAGAAGCGGTAGTGGGTACCTTGAACAGCCTTTACACAACGCCTTCTGATGAAGAAGCTGCTGAGTTTGATTTGGCGGCGAGCTTACAAGAAGCGGTGATGACGATCCCTGAAAACCTATCAGGCTTGAGCTACTCGGATCCTCTAGGTATTGAAGTTGGTGACCTAAGCGATTCAGGCGCTGTTGCTGAAGAGCAAGAGGTTGACTCGTCTATCTTTGGTAACCTGAAAGACAAATTTGTTTCTGGTCACGCTGCGTTTGCTTATTTAATCCTTATCTTGCTTTACACACCTTGTGTGGCAGCAATGGGTGCTTATGTTCGTGAATTTGGTCAAATGTTTGCACGCTTTATTGCGGTTTGGACAATGGCGCTTGGCTACTTTGGTGCAACTTTCTACTACCAAGCGGCAAACTTTGCAGCGCACCCTGTGACAAGTGCAGTGTGGATGGTCGCGATTGCTGGTGGCTTTGTGATCACCTACCGTGTATTCAAGAAGGTTGGCAGCAAGCAAAAAGCATTAGAGGTGCAAGTGGTATGATTTTAACTGAACTTCATCAGTACATAGATAGCCAAGGTTTCGCAGCTCGTAAAGAGATTGCAGCGAAATTTGGTATGAGTGAAGATGGCGTGGATGCGATGTTGAGCGTGTGGGTCAAGAAGGGCAAAGTATCTCGTTTGGTCGACACTAACAAACATGGTCATACGACGCGTGTTCGCTACACCATCTGCAAACAAGATGGTCTGTCGCTGAATGTGATGATGTAGTTCGGTCAATATCTAATAAAAAACCGCAGCCTATGAGCTGCGGTTTTTTTGTTTGTGTTTAACAACTTAAGACTCTTTGGTTTCACCTAATCCAAGAACTTTAAGGCCGATACTCAGTAACAATATGGATACTGGAAGAACCAATATGTCCCACCCAATGCTGTCGAAGTTGACGAGCACAAGCTCCAAAAATTTCACGAAGAGAATGATGATAATCACTTCAGCCAAAATGTTTTTCAGGTGGCCAATGTTGGGTGTTTTTATCCAGCTAAGTACTTTGCTTTTATTGACTTGTTGGTCACTTTTCGCGGCATGGCTTTTATCCGAGATGAATAAAGTGAACACACCGTGAGAAAAGATGAAGAGTACAAAAGCAATCAAAAACGTATCCAGAGACTTAATCAAGTAAGAGATCGCGATATCTGTTGTGTCTAAATGCGCGAGCGATTCTGGCGGTACCTGATTGAGCATGAAGATCGCAAAAGCAGAGTAAGTCTTGGTTGCTCCCATAAAGAATAAGAGTAGGGAAGCAAGCATAGAACAGATGATGGCGATCCAGCTGATATGACGAAATAGGTTGAAGGTTTGTTTCATGATGCTCTCTCTATATTGTGTGCAAGAGAGTATACGTGGGAGCCTGTGTTGTGATAATGGGGTATTTTTGTGAATTATTATTACACATTGGTAATAATGGTGATGCCTAGCTAAGAGGCATCACCTGTGCCACAAGGTTAAGCTTTCTTAAAGATAGAGCTTAGTGACAGCACATTTTGAATACGAGTTAGGATGGCTGCTTGCTCTTCTTCACTGCGTTGTTCGCCTGCGGTGTTGCCCCACACCGGGCCAGGCCATGCCACATCATCTTTGAAACGTGCGATATGGTGGATGTGCAGTTGTGGCACCATGTTACCTAGTGCGCCTAGGTTGAGCTTATCCGGTTGGAACGTAGCTTCTAGTGCTTGGCTCACTGCTTGAGATTCATGTAAGAACTGCTGTTGCTCTTTCATTGGTAAGTGATGCAGCTCTTTGAGGTTGGAACGTTTTGGTACCAGAATAACCCAAGGCACAGCGTTGTCTTTGTGCAGTAGCGCAAGGCTAAGTGGGAATTCGCCAATAACGGTGGTGTCTTTTGCCAATTGAGGATGAAGTTCGAAGCTCATGATCTTTCCAATTAATTGTTTTAGTGAGTATAAGGTTGGAATAGGAATGTGGCTAGCGCTTACGATCTCAATCAGCAGATTCCCTATCACGCTCTCTCATCAATGAAGGGGATGGGGGGGAACGCGCCATTGATCCTGTCTCGGACTTACGGCACTCATTGCCGTCATCTCCTAGAGCGACGAAGGAGCGTAGTAGGAGATCTCTTGCAACGGAAGTTTGCGGATAGTTAAGTAAATATAACCTCCAAATAAAACAAAAGGTTGACGCTTTCACGTCAACCTTTCTAATTATCTCGAATCTCGAATCTCGAATCTCGAATCTCGAATCTCGAATCTCGAATCGCTTACATGCGTTCTAGAGTCTCGATGCCTAGAAGCGACAGACCTTGTTTGATTGTCTTCGCTGTTAGGGCAGCAAGCTTCAGACGGCTCTGTTTAACCGCTTCGTCTTCTGCTACTAGGATAGGGCATGCTTCGTAGAAGCTAGAGAACTGACCTGCTAGTTCGAATAGGTAGCTACACATAATGTGTGGTTGACCTTCACGAGCAACAGATTGAACTGCTTCTTCAAACTGCAGAAGTTTCGCGATAAGTGCTTTTTCTTTCTCTTCAGTGATTTTGATTTCACCTTCAAGAGAGTCCATAGAAACGCCAGCTTTCGCAAATACAGAAGCAACACGAGTGTATGCGTATTGCATGTAAGGTGCTGTGTTACCTTCGAACGCAAGCATGTTGTCCCAATCGAACACGTAGTCAGTAGTACGGTGCTTAGAAAGGTCTGCGTACTTAACCGCTGCCATTGCAACTGTGTTAGCGATCGCTTTCTTCTCGTCTTCTGCTAGTTCTGGGTTCTTAGATTCGATCAGCTGTGCAGCTCGAACTTCTGCTTCATCAAGAAGATCAGCTAGACGAACTGTACCGCCTGCACGAGTCTTGAATGGCTTACCGTCTTTACCTAGCATCATGCCGAACGCGTGGTGCTCAAGAGAAACAGATTCAGGGATGTAACCTGCTTTACGAACGATAGTCCAAGCTTGCATTAGGTGTTGGTGCTGACGAGAGTCGATGAAGTAAAGAACGCGGTCTGCGCCTAGCTCTTCAAAACGGTATTTTGCACAGGCAATATCAGTTGTTGTGTAAAGGAAACCGCCGTCGCGCTTCTGGATGATAACGCCCATTGGGTCACCATCTTTGTTTTTGTATTCGTCTAGGAATACAACTTGCGCGCCGTCATCTTCTTTAGCAAGACCTTGCTCTTTAAGATCAGCAACGATACCTGGAAGCATGTGGTTGTACATGCTTTCGCCCATTACGTCATCACGTGTTAGTGAAACGTTTAGACGATCGTAGTTGCGTTGGTTTTGAATCATTGTTACGTCAACAAGCTTCTTCCACATCTCTGCGCAGAACTCGTCGCCGCTTTGTAGTTTCACTACGTAGCCACGTGCTTTAACTGCGAACTCTTCGTCTTCGTCGTAAAGCTTTTTAGATTCACGGTAGAAGCCTTCAAGATCAGCAAGCTCCATTGAAACTTCACCTGATTCAGCCTGAACACGCTCAAGGTTTGCGATAAGCATACCGAATTGAGTACCCCAGTCGCCGATGTGGTTAGCACGGATAACTTTGTGGCCTAGGAATTCCAGTGTACGAACAACGGCATCACCGATGATCGTTGAACGTAGGTGACCAACGTGCATTTCTTTTGCAACGTTTGGCGCTGAGTAGTCAGCAACAATGGTTTGTGCTTCAGCTGCCGCAACACCAAGGCGAGAGTCAGCAAGTGCTGCGTCTGCTTGTTTTGCTAGGAAAGCTTCATCTAGGAAGATGTTAAGGAAACCTGGACCTGCGATCTCAACTTTAGAAGCGATACCGTCTAGGTTTAGAACGTCCAATACTTTCTGAGCAAATTCTCGCGGGTTAGTGCCTAGTCGCTTAGCAACGCCCATTACGCCGTTTGCTTGGTAGTCACCAAATTGTGGTTTTGCAGATTGGCGAACAGCAGCAGGAGAGCCTGCAGGTGCGCCAGCGGCTTCTAGAGCCTGAGATACTTTGTCATTAATAAGTGCTTGGATATTCACACGCGTTTCCTTCAATTCAAGGATGATAAGAGTGGCCGTTATTTCGAGGTCATCAAACTTGGTTAATTATGCGTCTAGTTAACGATTTAATGCCGAAATGAACAACAGACACTGTTTAAGTTCACAAAAATGGCAGTAATCATACCAATTTTGTGCGGTTTCTTATAGGTCGAATTGATAGAAAATTAACATTTCCTGAGGGGTTTTTGACAATCAATTTTCGCCATTCAGCGTTTGTGTATTTAGGAATGTGAGCCAACGTGCTTATCGGCTGTCTTTTTGTATACGCGGCGCTTGTTGAACAAAGCAAAACTGATACCATGCAGCCAATATTTGGAGAACACAGACAATGACGATGAGCCTCAAGCAAGCTGAATTAGAACCGCAACAAATGATCACCCGCCTTGATACGTTTATGGCGAAAATTGAGAACCTAGGTAACGTACTGGGTTTGGATCTGAGTTTTGCTCAAGCGGATCATATCGCGCTAAGAATCAATGAAACGGAATTAGCGAAAGCGGCGCATCAAGCATGGTCTGAATTCGGCTCTACGATTTCACAAGCGATGATCAATGGTCGTCCAATTGTTGTTATTGCTTTTGATGAACCTTTGCAAAGCCGTGGCTGGAGCATTGAGTGTTTAGAGTTACCATACCCCGCAGAAGGCAAGATTTACCCGAGCCAAGATTGGGAACACGTTGAGTTCGTGATTCCGTCTCATGCTCAAACGGCTGACGAGTACTTAGCGGATCTGAAAGACACTTACCCGCAGTTCGCTGCTAACTTTGAAACGCTGGCTGAGCAAGGTGTTAAGATCAAGCTGTCTAGCCCGAAAGGTGAGGGTGAGCGTTTGAACAACCCAACCGTTGCATTTAAGCATCAAGGGATTTGTATCAAGCTGCACCCACATTCGTTGAAGAAGATTGTAGAATCAGAGCAAGCTTAGTTTTAGTCGATAGTTTAAAGGGGCGAGATTCCTGATCTCGCTTAGGCTCGTCGGAATGACGGATTTAGTCGGTTAGTTGCTGTGTGGGTCTGCTAACTATCGAGAGCGCTTTTAAAATATAAAAGTATCTAGATAGAGAGCCGATGATTGAACACCGTCATTCCCGATAGCGACGAAGGAGCGTAGTCGGGAATCTCTAACAACGGACTCGATAACCAGATACAAAAAACGCGTAATGGGGCGATCCTATTACGCGTTTTTTATTGGGTTCTAATAGGTGTCGAACCTACAGAATGACAGTCTTGTTGCCGTAAACAAACACGTGATCATTGATCACCTTGTTTAGCGCCTTACTTAGAACATTCTTCTCTACGTCACGACCCGCTTGCGCCATGTCTTTCGCACTGAAGTTGTGATCGACAGGGATAACGTCTTGCTTAATGATTGGGCCTTCATCTAAATCGTTTGTCACGAAGTGCGCCGTTGCACCAATGATCTTTACGCCACGCTCATAGGCTTGTTGGTAGGGTTTCGCACCGATGAATGCAGGCAAGAAGCTGTGGTGAATATTGATGATCTTGTGGTTGTACTTTTCAACAAATCCCGGAGTAAGCACTCGCATGTACTTAGCCAAAACAAGGTAATCAGCCTCGTATTGGTCAATCACTTCCAGCATTTTTTGCTCATGCTCTTCACGGTTCAGACCTTCGTGTGAAACATGATGATAAGGGATATCAAAACGCTCGGTTAGGCTTTGTAGAATATCGTAGTTACCGACAACCGCTGCGATTTCAACGTCTAAGCTACCATCGAAGTTCTTCATGAGAATGTCGCCAAGGCAGTGTGCTTCTTTCGTCACGAGAATAACCACACGTTTGCGAGAAGAGCCAACGAGCTTACGTTTCGCGTTTTCTGGCAGGGCTTGGTCTAGGTCTGCTAGAAAGGTTTCATCATTGAAATACCCTTCAAGCTCTGTGCGCATAAAGAAGTGACCACTGGTGTTATCTACGAACTCGTTATTGTGAACAATATTGAGTTGGTGCTTGTAACAAATGTTGGTGATCTTTGAGATGAGGCCTGGGGCATCAGTACAATGTGTTAGTAATGTTTTTCTTTCCATTTGCATCTTACTTCCATGAAATATTTTTTATTCTTCAAATTAAATACAGGCCGTCGAACGGTGAACTGAGCCGCAATATCACCGTTATAATTAATCTATTATCAATTTGGTTTCAACAAATTCTGCTGCTCATTTATCGCTTTGATAAATTGTTTGATGTCGAAATATCAGTTTTCAGATAGAAAAACAGGCAGAAGCTTCATTTTTAAAGTTTTGACCGTAGTACGCATTTGAACTTCAACCGAGGCATTTTAGCCTTGGCCAAAAATAGAGGTGATACTTATGGATAAAGAGTTACTAGCAAAAAAACTGTACTGCAAACGAGTGAGTTCACTGGCTGGCAGCACAGAGCTAGATGGAAATGTTCTCGATGAAATGTGGGAAAGCAAAACCCCGCCAAGCGATGCAGTAAAAGCCATACAGCCAAATGATAATGAATTTGAGGGTGCTCCTTGGCTATCTCGTTATCTCAATCGAAAATAAGCAATTAACCTTTAAGCTAAAATAGCAATCTCGATTTTCATTTCTGTTCTCTAAATCATTTGAAACAACCCAGACACCTCCGGTGCGAAGTCATTCTTGATTCGCGCCGGCTCACTAAACCTGCCATAATTCGCCTTCACTTTTTCTAAACTTCGTACTCTATGATATCTAAAACGTTTTCTGCTGATGGCGCACTGGGTAAAGCAATCCCAGGCTTTCAACCAAGACAAGCTCAGTTAGACATGGCTGAAGCAGTTTCACAGGCCATTCAGCAACAGAGCCAATTGGTGGTAGAAGCAGGGACGGGTACCGGTAAGACATTTGCTTATCTTGTACCGGCACTGCTTAGTGGTAAGAAAACCATTATTAGTACGGGGTCTAAAAACCTTCAAGAACAGCTGTTCCACCGTGATCTGCCTTTGATGACCGATGCCCTTGGCTTTCATGGTCAAGTTGCTTTGCTCAAGGGCCGTTCAAACTATTTGTGTTTGGATAGGCTGAGCCGCCAAATGATCGAAAGTCATGGTACTCATACGGATCCAACGCTGCTCGCTCAGTTAGTCAAAGTTCGTAGCTGGTCGTCATCCACGCAAACCGGTGATTTGGGTGATTGTGATGATATTGCGGAAGATAGCCCTGTAATCCCAACGATTACCTCGACCAACGACAATTGCTTGGGCAAAGAGTGTCCAAGTTATACCGATTGCTTCGTACTGAAAGCGCGTAAAAAAGCGATGGATTCTGATGTGGTGGTCGTAAACCACCACTTGTTCTTAGCGGATTTGGCGATCAAAGAAACCGGATTCGGTGAGCTTATCCCTGAGGCAGATGTGTTTATCTTCGATGAAGCGCATCAACTTCCCGACATTGCGAGCCAATATTTTGGTCAGTCTGTATCGAGTCGACAAATTCACGAGCTCGCCAAAGACATTGAGATTGGCTATCGTACCGAAGCGAAAGACATGCGCCAATTGCAAAAGGTCGGTGATAGGCTGGTTCAGTCCTCATCTGATTTAAGAATCGTGCTGGGTGATACGGGGTTTCGTGGTAACTGGCGCGAGGCGCTAAAATCAGAGTCGATCGCCAGAGAGTTAGTTCGCCTGCAAGATGCACTGCAGCTGGCCGTCGATGTATTGAAATTAGCACTCGGACGAAGCCAACTATTGGATACCGCTTTTGAGCGTGCAAACATGATTAAGTCACGCATTGAGCGTGTATGTGATGTCTCGATTACCGGTTATTCGTATTGGTATGACACCACACCGCGCCACTTTGCTTTGCACATTACGCCGCTTTCAGTTGCTGACAAATTTCACGAGCAGATTGAGCTGAAGCCGGGCGCTTGGGTGTTTACCTCAGCAACCTTGGCGGTATCGGACGATTTTGATCACTTTACCTCGCGCTTGGGACTAAAACCGTCGGCTCAGTTTTCACTGCCGAGCCCATTCGATTATCCGAATCAAGCGCGTTTATGTGTGCCTCGTTACCTTCCAGAACCGAATAGCCCGGGCTTAGCCGATAAACTGGTTCGTATGCTGACACCGGTAATTGAGCAAAACCAAGGCCGCTGTTTCTTTCTGTGCACCTCACACAGCATGATGAAAGAGTTGGGCGAGCGATTCCGAGAAACCCTGACGGTTCCAGTTCTATTACAAGGTGAGACAAGTAAGCAAAAAACCTTAGCCGAGTTCATGGAATTGGGTAATGCCTTGCTGGTGGCGACAGGCGCTTTCTGGGAAGGGATAGATGTTAGGGGCGATGCATTAAGCTGTGTTATCATCGATAAATTGCCCTTTACGGCTCCTGATGACCCTTTACTTAAGGCTCGCATTGAGGACTGTAAGTTAAAAGGGGGTGATCCTTTTGCACAAGTACAGTTGCCAGACGCTGTGATTACCTTGAAACAAGGTGTCGGCCGATTGATACGTGATAAGCGTGATAATGGTGCTTTGATTATTTGCGATAACCGATTGGTGACTCGCGATTACGGTGGCATCTTTTTGGCGAGTTTACCGCCTATCCCTCGTACACGTGACTTAGGGGTCATTAAAGAATTCTTAGCTAAAGACCATTCAACCGCTGCCGAGTAACTGGCATTGTTGAGCTTAGCCATTATTTTTAGATTAGATAACGAATATTTGAGACACAAATGAGCGCGAAAATTCTTGCAGTAGATACCGCAACTGAAAACTGTTCAGTTGCATTAGTAATTGGTGACCAGGTGTTCGCTCGTAGCGAAGAGGCACCTCGAGACCATACGAAAAAAATTCTACCTATGGTTGATGAAGTACTGAAAGAAGCGAATATCGCTTTAACCGATATTGATGCTATCGCGTTTGGTCAAGGTCCAGGAAGTTTCACGGGCGTACGTATTGGTATTGGTATTGCTCAAGGCTTGGCTTTTGGTGCAGATTTACCAATGATCGGTGTCTCTACATTGGCCGCGATGGCGCAAGGCAGCTACCGTAAATTTGGTGAAACTCAGGTAGCAACCGCTATTGATGCGCGTATGAGTGAAGTTTATTGGGCTCGTTACAGCCGTGAACAAGACGGTCGTTGGACTGCGGTTGATGCTGAGTGTGTTACACCGCCAAGTGAATTGGCTGCGCAGCTTGAAGCTGACTCTGAAACATGGGCAAAAGTGGGTACTGGTTGGGAAGCTTACGCCGAGCATATGGATACACTAGCGATTAACACCAAAGCGTGTGAAGTGCTATTCCCAGAAGCTCAAGATATGGCGTTCCTAGCTCAATTCGCTTACGCAGAGGGTAAAGCGGTTGCTGCGGAAGAGTCTGAGCCAGTTTATCTGCGTGATAAAGTGACGTGGAAGAAGCTGCCAGGTCGCGAGTAATTTTTTACAAGGTTCTGATGCAAATTTGATCTAAATGCGTATTATTTAGATTTGAGAGGGCAGATATTTAGTCATGGTATCAATTAATAACTTACCTCCTTCTTCGATAGGCAATACGTCTAAGCCAAATCGAGTTAAAAAGAAGGAGCAGGCAAAAAAATCTGATGCTAGCACGGCGGTTGGGCAGCCAACCAAAGTGGCCAATGCTGTCTCTCATTCTATTCGTCAAGTTAAAGAGTCTGAGTTACACAAGGCTCAAATCCAGTATGATCTTCCAGAAGGCCGAGGACGTAAGGCTATGGAAGAATACATGGATGTAATGAACCAGGCGAAAAAAGAAGAACTTGCAAAGCTTATCGGTGTCGATATCTATATCTAAAGCGATTTATTAATGCCTGTTTAAGGACCAGAACCATGCCTAATTACTTATCTAAAATACGCTTAATTGCCCTTTCTATTGGTATCTTGGTGCTTGCAGGGTGTTCATCACTTCCTAGCGAGCTTGAAGCAAAATCAGAGCCTGTTATCAGCGACTACCAGCAATGGGTTGACCAATTACCAGACGCTAAAAGTGTTCGGTTAGGTGGCGTGATTTCAAAAGTGACCAACTTAAAAGACAGAACTCGAATTGAAGTTGCTAACATGCCAATTTCAAGCAATGGTAAGCCAGATCTCGATGCCGAACCGAGTGGGCGCTTTGTCGGTTATATTGAAGGATACGTTGAGCCGTTAAGCTTTGCTGAAGGCCGTTTGATTACGCTAGTTGGTCAATCAGACGGTAGTGAAGATGGCAAAATCGGCGAGTACCCTTACACCTTCCCAGTGATGAAGGTAGATAACCAACGACTGTGGAACATTACGGAACGTGTTGTTGTTAACGATTTCGCACCAACCTACTATTCGTGCAGAAGCCTACATTGCCGTAGCTTCCAAACGATGCCAAGGCACGGTCGAGTTATACAGGACGTAGAGTAGCTCACTTTGCTAGGCCTAGATTGTACAGTCAGATGGAATGAGATGTTTGATGATTGAAAAGTCATACTCCCTTGCGAGCGGGACGCTTGCCACACAGCAGATGGGCAATCCAGAAACGACCGTTACGACGGTCGTTTTTATTCATGGGTGGTTAGATAATTCTGCGAGTTTTTCTTCTGTTATTGCCAACCTACAAACCAGATTACCCGATTGTCATCTGATTGCGATTGACCTCTTTGGTCATGGTCTTTCGTCGCATAAGTCGGGAAGTTACTACCCATTTCATGACTATATCGATGATTTACATCAGCTTGTGACTAAATTATCGCCAAACAGACTGGTGCTAGTAGGACATTCACTTGGTGCATTGATAGCAAGTTGCTATAGTGCCGCCTTTCCTGAAAAGGTGTCAGGATTAATTCAAATTGAAGGTCACGGACCTCTTTCTGAAGCTCCCCAAGAAACGGTCTCTCGTCTAAGAGATGGGGTACTCAGTCGTCTTCGACAGCGGAGAAAGCCTTCACGTCCTTTATCAAGTCTAGAGGATGCTATTAAGCTGAGAGCACACGCCAACCAAATCAATGCCGAACTTATAGCTCCTATTGTAGAGCGAGGTATTGCCGAGTTAGACGACTCCTGGCAATGGCGATGCGACCCTAACCTAAAATGTGACTCTTTATATCGAATGTCACAGGCGCATGCTGAAGCGATTATGGCGGCTATTGAATGCCCTCAATTAATAATATTAGGCAATGATGGATTTAGACATTTGCAGCATAATCGCTACAAATCAGCCCATAGTCCTCTAATTATAGAGACTGTTCCCGGCGGACATCATTGTCATTTAGAGAGCCCAGAGCTAGTTTCAGAGCTAATTCTTGGTTTAGTTAACAAAATTTAAACAAGTGTTTGAGCCTTTTAGTGCTCATGCACTAAAGCTGTGCTGTAATACCGCAATGATAAAAAGCGGCGAAGCAGTCGTCAGCTGATAAACGAGGAGTAACATAGTGGATAAACCTTGGCTTTCACGTTATCCAAGTGACGTACCAGAGACGATCAACCCAGATCAGTACCCATCTCTTGTTGAAATGTTTGAACAGTCGGTACAGAAGTACGCAGACCAACCAGCATTTGAGAACATGGGCTCAGTAATGACATTCCGTAAGCTTGAAGAGCGCAGTCGTGCTTTTGCTGCTTACCTGCAGAATGATTTGAAGCTGAAGAAGGGCGATCGCGTTGCACTGATGATGCCAAACTTGCTGCAATACCCAATTGCACTCTTTGGTGTATTGCGCGCTGGTATGATCGCAGTGAACGTCAACCCACTGTACACACCTCGTGAGTTAGAGCATCAGTTGAACGATTCTGGTGCAAAGGCGATCGTTATTGTTTCAAACTTTGCTAGCACGCTAGAAAAAGTGGTCGACAACACTCCAGTTAAACACGTTGTACTTACTAGCCTAGGTCAAATGCTCCCTCGTGCAAAAGGTACTATTGTCGACTTCGTTGTGAAATACGTGAAAGGCATGGTTCCTAAATACGATCTACCGGGTGCTATCTCATTCAGAAAAGCGCTGCACAAAGGCCGTCGTCTTCAATATGTGAAGCCGTTTATGGCAGGTGATGACATTGCCTTCCTGCAGTACACTGGTGGTACAACAGGTGTTGCGAAGGGGGCAATCCTAACGCACCGCAATATGATCGCGAACGTACTTCAAGCGAAAGGGGCGTATGGTCCTGTTCTGCAAGAAGGCCGAGAGTTGGTGGTCACAGCACTGCCGCTTTATCACGTGTTTGCACTGACAGTGAACTGCTTGCTGTTTGTGGAGATGGGTGGTCGTAACCTCCTTATCACTAACCCTCGTGATATTCCTGGCTTCATTAAAGAACTGCAAAAGGTTCCGTTTACTGCAATTACCGGTGTAAACACACTGTTTAATGCATTAGTAAACAACGAAGACTTCCATGAATTAGACTTCAGTAATCTGCGTCTCTCTGTTGGTGGTGGTATGGCGGTTCAACGCGCTGTCGCTGAGCAATGGAAGAAAGCGACAGGCATTCACTTGTTAGAAGGCTATGGCTTAACCGAGTGTTCACCACTGGTAACAGGTAACCCATACGACCTAAAAGACTACACTGGTGCAATCGGCTTGCCAGTTCCGTCTACGGATGTACGTATCATTGACGACGAAGGTAACGTGGTTGCTAATGACCAAGTAGGTGAGCTGCAAGTTCGTGGCCCTCAAGTGATGCAAGGTTACTGGCAACGTCCAGAAGCGACCAAAGAAGTGATTGACCAAGACGGTTGGTTATCGACGGGTGACATTGTTAAGTTTGATGACGAAGGTTTGCTGCACATTGTTGACCGTAAGAAAGACATGATTCTTGTGTCTGGCTTTAACGTTTACCCGAATGAGATTGAAGACGTAGTGGCGCTACACGGCCAAGTGCTTGAAGTAGCGGCTATCGGTCAACCTCATGAAGTATCTGGTGAACTGGTGAAGATCTACGTTGTGAAGCGCGACCCTAGCCTGACTAAAGAAGACATTATTGCGCACTGTCGTGAACACCTAACGGGTTACAAAGTGCCTAAACTGGTTGAGTTTAGAGAAGACCTTCCAAAGACCAATGTAGGCAAGATCTTACGTCGTGTACTACGTGAAGAGAACGATGCTGAGCTTGCTAAACGCGCGAGTGAGTAACGAACACAGGTCCTCCTGAAACCATTGAAACGCTTAATCTAAGCGAGCGTGATAAAATGGTGTTAGAATGCCGACAGTTAATGTCGGCATTTTTGTATCCGGCGATCAAATAGAAACCAGTGAGAGTTTTTGTGGATTATCAAATCATTACTCAATTGAAAGATCTTGAGCGAGTTTGCCAACAAGCACGTGAAGCCGATGTCGTTATGCTTGATACGGAGTTTGTTCGTACAAGAACCTATTACCCTCAATTAGGCTTGATTCAGTTATTTGACGGCGAAACGCTGTCTCTGATTGACCCTATTGCTCTTGATGAAATGACACCGTTCGTTGGGCTATTGAAAGACGCTTCAGTACTGAAAGTGTTACACGCATGCGGTGAAGATTTAGAAGTATTCCAGAACGCATTTGATTGTACACCAACCCCAATGGTCGATACTCAAATCATGGCTGCGTTCTTAGGGCATGGCTTATCAACAGGCTTTGCTGCTTTGGTTTCAGAGTTTGTTGGTGTGGATTTAGATAAGAGTGAATCTCGTACCGATTGGCTGGCGCGTCCGCTTTCTCAAAAGCAACTCGACTACGCGGCAGCAGACGTTCATTACCTAATGCCTATGTACAATAAGCTTCTTGAGAAAGTGATGGAAGCGGGCTGGTGGGAAGCGGCGCAACAAGAGTCTGACTTACAAGTAGCTAAGCGTATCCGCAAAGTAAACCCAGACACGGCTTACCTTGATATCAAAGGCGCATGGCAACTGAAGCCACAGCAACTTGCTATCTTAAGACCACTTGCAACGTGGCGTTTGAAAGAAGCGATTAAGCGCGATCTCGCATTGAACTTTATCTTTAAAGAACAAGATCTTTGGGCTGTCGCGCGTTTTGCGATTAAGAATCCGAAGCGTATGGAAGAAGAAGGTTTTGATTTCCGCTCTGTACGTCGTCATGGCGCGAAGATCAGCTCAATCGTTAAGTTAGCGGAACACACGCCAGAAGAAGAGTACCCAGCACCAGTTGAACGCTTGATGGACTACCCGGGCTATAAGCAAGTCTTTAAAGTGTTGAAAGATGAAGTGAAAACCGCTTCGCAACACAGTGGCCTAGCGACTGAATTTTTGGCATCGAAGAAGCAACTAAACCAAATGTTGAGTTGGGTTTGGAAGCACGATCGTAATCCAGAAAAACTGCCGGATGTGATGCAAGGTTGGCGTTTAGATCTGGTTGGCGAGAGGCTGAATAAAGCAATCAAATAGCCAAACTGTTTAAGAACAAAACGCAGACACAAAAAAGAGAGCCTAGGCTCTCTTTTTTAATCAATCTGCTGACGAGATAGTGATGATTACTTATCGTCTTCAGGCAGTTTAACGTTCAGCTCTAATACTGAGATATCGTCATCTTTGTGTTCGAACGTAAGGTCAACCATTGATGGATCCACTTCTACGTACTTAGCAATACACTTCAAGATGTCTTCTTTTAGTTGCGGCAGGTAAGACGGCGCTGGGTCGTCATGGCTGCGTCGTTCTGCAACAATGATTTGCAAACGCTCTTTGGCTAGGTTTGCAGTGGTCTTCTTCTGTGGTCTGAAAAACTCTAGTAATGACATTGCGTATTAGCCCCCGAACAGTCGTTTGAAGATGCCTTTCTTCTGTTCCGTTAAGAAGCGGAAGTCAACTTGGCTACCTAGTAGTCGCTCTACAGTATCATTGTAAGCCATACCTGCGTCGGTTGCTTCGTCAAAGATCACTGGAACACCTTTGTTCGATGCGTTCAGTACCGCTTGGCTCTCAGGGATTACGCCCAGTAGAGAAATGTGTAGGATCTCTTCAACATCTTCAACACTCAGCATCTCGCCTTGATTTACGCGAGCTGGGTTGTAGCGAGTCAGTAGAAGGTGAGTTTTCACAGGCTCCAAGCCGTCCTCTGAACGACGAGATTTAGAGTCAAGAATACCTAGAATACGGTCTGAGTCGCGTACAGAAGAGACTTCAGGGTTGGTCGTTACAATTGCTTCATCAGCAAAGTACAACGCCATTAGAGCGCCTTGCTCGATACCCGCTGGAGAATCACAGATGATGAAATCAAAGCCCATCTCATCCAGTTCATCAAATACGCGACGAACACCGTCTTTGGTTAGTGCATCTTTATCACGAGTTTGAGAAGCAGGGAGAATGAATAGGTTTTCTGTGCGCTTATCTTTGATCATCGCTTGGTTAAGCGTTGCTTCACCATTGATAACGTTAACGAAGTCGTAAACAACACGACGCTCACAACCCATGATTAAATCCAGGTTACGCAGACCGATATCAAAGTCGATAACTGCGGTTTTCTTTCCTTTTAGAGCCAGACCAGAGGCAATAGCTGCACTAGAGGTCGTTTTGCCTACCCCGCCTTTACCTGACGTTACAACGATAATGCGTGCCATTATTTTTTCCTTTTATTTCTCTTATATTGCGAGGACGTCAACGTGTAATACATCGTTTGCCATACTGAACATGGTTTTCTTCTGCCAGTACTCGCTTTCAATTTGATCGCTGAGCCAGTAATTTCCTGCAATAGAAACCAACTCGGCTTGTAAATCATTACAAATTATTTTTGCTTCAGTTTGACCACTTGCGCCCGCAATCGCGCGGCCGCGTAACGTGCCATGAATATGGATGCTGCCATCGGCAATCACTTCTGCACCTGCACTTACGTGGCTTAGGATTAATAGGTCGCCATCTTTTGCGTATACCTGCTGACCAGAACGAATTGGGGTTCGAACCACTTTAATTGGTGCCATCTTAGCAGGCGCTTGCGATGGAGACTTACTTGCTGTCATTACTGCAAAGCCAGCTTCCCTCGCGAGGTTTTGCATACGTTTGTCAGAACAGCCAGCGACGCCAACCGGAATCATACCCGCTTGAGAGATACCATCTTTGAGTTTTACGAAGTCGATATCGCCAGCCACTTTACTGATGTTGATAACCACAGGTGCGGCAGCAAAAAAAGTGGGCGCTTGGTCTACCTTCTCTTGAAGAAAAGAGACTGCATTTTCGACTTGATCATCGGATAAGTGCAAAACAGATAGCGTAAAGCTGCTACCTTTTAGATCTGGATTACTAGACATCGAAAAACTACAGGACCTCAATAGCGAATTGGTACAATTTCTTTATGAATAAAATAAAGGGCATTGCCTGAAACTAGGTTTATCATGTTATATTCCCAAACCAAGCACAGCAAGTAATCTTGTTGTCAAATGGACGTTTTGTTCCCAATATTTCCCTAACATAAACTATTGATCTCGCATGTGAGAGTTTTGTAGTCATAATCAATTAAAAAGGTTTGTCATGCTGTGTTCTATATATAAAAGCTCAAAGAAAGAAGGAACATACCTTTATATCCCGAAGAAGGATGATTTTTCACAAGTTCCTGACGCATTGATGCAAATGTTTGGTAAACCTAGTTTTGTAATGGTAATTAAAATGGACGGTCGCAAACTGGCTCAAGTGAACATCGATAAAGTGAGAGAATCACTGAACACCGATGGTTTCTTTTTGCAAGTTCCGCCTCCACCAGTAAACGAACTTGAGCTGTACAAAGAGCGCAAAGCTCAGCAAAACAATCAAGACGAAGAGTGATAACTATCTCAATTCAGGGAGGAGTGATCGTTGAGTAAATTTTCGAAAAGCATATTGGCGGTGTCGGCATTACTTTTAGGTAATAGCCTGACCATTGGCTCAGTACAGGCTCAAGAACTGAGCTTTGAGCAATATGTAGAAAAACTAAAGCAACAAGGCCGTGAAGAAGGCATTTCTGAAGCGATCATTGATGAAGCCTTTGATGGTGTAACGTTTAAGCCAAGAGCGGTCAAAGCGGATAAAAACCAACCTGAAAAGAAACTGACTCTGGATGAGTATATTCCACGAGCAGTGCCAGATTGGAAAGTGAAGCAAGCAAGATCACTGTATAAGAAGCATTACAAAGCGTTAAAGCGCATTGGTGATGAATATGGTGTTCAGCCGCGATTCATTGTCGCTTTATGGGGCGTTGAGAGTAACTTCGGTAAATTCACCGGTAATTACAGCGTTATCGATGCTTTAACAACTATGGCTTACGAAGGGCGCAGAGAAGCGTTTTTCCGCAGTGAAGCGATGGCGGCGTTAACTATTCTTGACCAAGGCCATATCACACCAAAAGAGATGAAAGGCTCTTGGGCTGGTGCTATGGGTCAACCTCAGTTTATGCCTAGCTCATTCTTAGCGTATGCCGCTGATGGCAATGGCGATGGTAAGAAAGATATCTGGGGTACGGAAGAAGATGTATTTGCCTCGGCGGCGAATTATCTGAGCCAATCCGGTTGGGACGACAAGTACACTTGGGGCCGTCAGGTTCACGTACCATCAACGGTGTCTATTGATTTGCAAGGTCGTTCTGAAGACAAAGCGAAATACCTAAAAGAGTGGTCTGAACTTGGTATTAAGCGTTATGACGATCGCCCATTACCTAGCCTTGATGAAGACATTAAAGCTTGGTTAATCATGCCAGATGACGAAGCGGGTCGTTCTTACCTCGTTTACAACAACTACAATGTGTTAATGAAGTGGAATCGTTCTTACTACTTTGCTTTGGCGGTTAGCCATCTAGCAGACAGAATCAAGTTTGATTAGTCGACCTAATTGTATTAATCGGTATGACTTGCTTTGATAGCATTTGGCCTACCATAGGCAGAACGAACTAAAGGACTCTTCGGAGTCCTTTTTGATTTTATATTTTAGAGTTTTAATAAGGTGGTCTTGTGCTAACAGATAGAGCTGCACAGATGGTGATATTCCATGCATTAATTAAGCATGATGGCTTTACCAGTGCTGCAAAAAGCTTGAACGTTTCGGTGTCTCATATCAGTAAGCAAGTTGCTTTGCTCGAAGACTCCATTGGAATCAAGCTAGTACAAAGAACCACACGTAGCCTAACGCTAACGGAAGCGGGGGAAGTATTCTATCAGCACTGTGAGCAACTGTTTAACACGGTAAAAGCGGCTCAAATGGATATGGACAGCCAGCGTGACGATATCTCAGGAATACTGCGTGTTGGGCTGTCGCAGTCATTTGGCACCTTACATATTATTCCTGCGATTGATGAGCTCAGACAGCTTTATCCTCAGTTGAGAATCGAAGTCCACCTGTTCGATTACAAAGTGGACATGATTGAAGAGCGTTTAGATCTTTGGATCACCAATAATGAAGACTTGCCAGAGGGGTACATTGCGCAGCGATTAGCTGATAGCCAGTTTGTGGTAGCAGCATCGCCCGATTACCTGATTAAAGCCGGGACACCACACGTACCGTCTGATTTGATTGACCACAACTGTCTTATCTATCGCAGCCGAGAGCGAGACTACACATCGTGGGCGTTTGATAACGGACAAGAGAACCTTAGTGTTAAAGTGGCCGGGGATTACTCGGTGGATTTAGCTGAGGCAGTTCGAGACGCAGCGGTATCCGGGTGGGGCGTGGCTTACTTGGCCACTTACTTAGTGAAGGAAGAGTTCAGAACGGGCAAATTAATCCAAGTCTTGCCGGAATGGAGAGCGAGTCAGCTGATGCCATTCTATGCTGTGTATCCGAGTCGAAAGAACATGCCGAAGAAGCTTTCTGCGGTGATTGAGTTCATAAAAGATCATATCGGATCGCCAACCTACTGGGATGAAAACCTAAAAACTTGCGTTGAACTGCATCGTTAACTGTTTCCAAATCTATAAATATAATTTCCATATGGAAAAAGTACGCTTTTTAATCAAAGTTAATTATTAAAATTCAATAACTTAATTAAAATCATTGCTCAAGAGTGATTACCCCAACATCACATTAACAACCGCCGCTTGCCGCAAACGATTTCCTCTATAGAATGCGTCGCCTTTCCTAACTACAACTTTTAGGTTGACGCACATGGCTTCGCTACTTGGAATTATTACTATTTTAGTTGCCGCTTGGTTACTATCTACGGACAGAAAAAATATTCCACTAAGAACAGTCTCTCTGGCTTTCTTACTACAAATCTCATTCGCGCTATTGGTTCTATATGTACCAATGGGTAAAGAAGCGTTGAATGCAGCCACTGGTGCGGTATCTAGCTTGATCAACTACGGTCAAGAAGGGATTAACTTCCTATTTGGTGGCCTTACGAACAACGGTTTCGTTTTCGCGATTAACGTTCTGGGCATTATTATCTTTTTCTCTGCGCTTATCTCTGGTTTGTACCACATAGGTTTTATGCCAAAAGTGATCAACCTTATCGGTGGCGCGCTGCAGAAGTTCTTGGGCACAGGCCGTGCAGAATCCCTGTCTGCGACAGCAAATATCTTCGTTGGCATGATTGAAGCACCGTTGGTGGTTAAGCCTTACTTGAAACACATGACGGATTCACAACTGTTCGCAGTGATGGTATGTGGTTTGGCATCTGTTGCTGGTGGTACGCTTGTTGGTTATGCGTCACTAGGTGTAGACCTAAACTATCTGATCGCAGCGGCATTCATGTCTGCACCGGCAGGTTTGTTGATGGCTAAAATCTTAGTACCAGGTAGTGCTGACGATGTTCAAGAAAACATTGAGTCTGATGTTGAAATTCCACGAGCAACAAACGTAGTTGAGGCAATGGCAGATGGGGCTATGTCTGGACTTCGTATTGCCGTTGCGGTGGGTGCGACACTTCTTGCCTTTATCAGTGTGATTGCAATGCTGAATGGCTTGCTAGGTATTGTTGGGGGCTGGTTTGGCGTAAACCTAAGCTTCGAGCTTATCCTAGGCTATGTGTTCGCACCCGTTGCATGGCTGATCGGTGTGCCGTGGTCTGAGGCTATCGTTGCAGGCTCACTGATAGGTAACAAGATCGTTGTGAACGAGTTTGTCGCTTTCATCCAGTTAATGGACGCGAAAGAGGTACTTAGCGAGCATTCTCAAGCGATCGTTACCTTCGCACTGTGTGGTTTTGCCAACATCTCTACCATGGCGATTCTTATCGGTGGCTTAGGTAGCTTGGTACCAGAGCGTCGCTCTTTCATCTCACAATACGGCTTTAAAGCGATTTGTGCAGGTGTGTTTGCTAACCTAATGAGTGCCGCGATTGCTGGCGTGGTACTTTCACTGTAAGTATCTAGTTTTATCATTAAGCACCGAGTGGATGAGTCAGTCACTTTATTTCCCCTATAGTAAAGTGACTGATTAATCACAATAATATTCGGTCAGCATGAAAAAGAGAGCCTATAGTTTAATGACGTAGGCTTTCTTGTTTTAGCAAATAGATTTGTATCACAGGGTGTGGCACAAATTATTTAGGGGCATAAATGGATTTGTCGATTACTTCTTCTTTGGCGCTAATTGGACTCTTGTCTTTAGCCTGTCAACTGCTTGGCTGGCGTTTGCGTCTTCCCGCTATTCTCCCTCTTCTCATTGTCGGCCTGCTATTGGGCCCCGGTTTAAATGTCCTTAACCCAGATGCCATTTTTGGCGAAGTGCTATTTCCGCTGATTTCATTAGGTGTTGCCATTATTCTGTTTGAAGGCGCATTGACGCTTAATTTCAAGGAGATCAGAGGCCATGGTCGCATGGTGACTCATCTAGTGAGTGTCGGCATGCTGATTACATGGGCGTGTATCGTGGTCGGTGCTTATTACTTTGTTAACTTTAGTTGGCCATTAGCAGCGCTATTTGGAGCCTTGGTAGTGGTGACGGGCCCGACAGTGATTGTGCCTATGCTGCGTAGTATTCAGCCCAAAGCTTCTCTTGGCAGCATTTTGCGCTGGGAAGGTATTGTGATTGACCCAATAGGCGCTCTGTTTGCGGTTCTGGTTTACGAATACATTGTCTCTTCAGCCGACCCTACCGGTCACGTGTTGTTTGCGCTTGGGCTGACTTTGGCTATTGGTTTAAGCTTAGGGATCATCGGTGGCCATTTGATTGCCAAGATGCTGCAAGGGCATTGGGTGCCACACTATTTGCGTAATGTGGCAGTGCTGACGTTAATGTTGGCGGCGTTCTCGTTTTCTAATGACTTGAGTGAAGAGTCGGGCTTGTTAACCGTGACCATCATGGGGATCTGGCTTGCCAATGTGAAAGGCTTGGATATCGAAGACATCATCGAATTCAAGGAAACTCTGACTGTGCTGCTCATTTCTGCGCTGTTTATTTTGTTAGCCAGTCGGCTCGATTCGGGCGCGTTCCTGTCGATAGGTTGGGGCGGTATAGGGTTGTTAGCGGTGGTTATGCTGGTGGCTCGCCCGTTAAGTGTGTGGATCAGCGGGATCGGCACGGATCTTAGTTCTGCAGATAAATGGTTTTTGAGCTGGATGGCGCCGCGCGGGATCGTGGCTGCAGCGGTTTCTTCTCTGTTTGCGATCAAACTTCAAGAGAAGCAATTGATTGATGGGGCAGATCTGCTAGTGCCCATGGTGTTCTTGGTCATTATCGGCACGGTTGTTATTCAGAGTTTAACCGCAAGTTGGTGGGCGAGAAGGCTAGGTGTCACTCAAGAGAAAGCGCAAGGGGTTATCTTCTTTGGTGCCACCCACTTCGCAAGACAGTTTGCCAAGGTGCTCGCGACTCATAACATCAATAGTGTGCTTGCGGATACCAACTGGGAGAGTATTCGCTTGGCGCGTATGGATAGCTTGAATGTCTACTTTGGTAACCCAGCTTCCAGTCACGCGGAAAACAATTTGGAACTGGATGGGATAGGGCGAGCGATGATTGTCTCACCTTATCGCCAAACTAACCCGTTAGTCAGCATGCATTATCAAGACGAGTTTGGTGCCAATAAGGTTTTTGAGCTTGAGTCACCAGAAAGCAAGCACGAGAGACACCAAGTGAGTCGAGATGGCAACCGAAGTCTATTTGAGGAAGGCGTGACCTACTCCAAGCTTAATTCGTTAATGGCTCAAGGCAGTCAAATTAAGAGTACAGGGCTGACAGAGGCATTTGATCTGAATGAGTTTAATGCTTTGTATCCTAAAGCGATTTTACTTGGAGTTATCAATGGCGGTGATTTCCGTTTAATTACTCAAGGGGCTGACTTGGAAAAGCTGATATCGACAGAGTGTGAGATCATCAGTTTACTGCCGCCTTCAGAGCCGGTTGAGAAACTCGAGGCTCCAGATAAGTAGTAAGTGTTCTTTATCAAAAAAGCCGCAACGTTTTTCACGTTGCGGCTTTCTCATTTAATTTATACTGCGTTACAGATTACTTCGAGTGAAACTGCTCGCAAGCGATCATCGTATTTTCGATTAAGCTCGCCACTGTCATTGGGCCAACACCACCCGGTACAGGTGTGATGAAGCTTGCGCTCTCTTTCGCGACATCGTATTCAACGTCACCGACTAGCTTGCCAGATTCTAAACGGTTGATACCAACATCGACCACAACTGCACCTTTCTTAATCCATGCACCAGGAATGAAGTTAGGCTTACCTACAGCAACCACAACAACGTCTGCTTGACGTACGTGGCCTTCAAGGTCTTTGGTAAAACGGTGGCATGTCGTCGTCGTACAACCCGCTAGAAGCAGTTCTAGAGTCATTGGGCGGCCTACGATGTTTGAAGCGCCAACAACAACCGCGTGCTTGCCACGTAAATCGATGTTGTAACGGTCAAGCAGCGTGATGATACCTTTTGGCGTACAAGAGCGAAGCTTAGGCATACGTTGAGCCAAACGGCCGACATTGTATGGGTGGAAGCCATCAACGTCTTTCTCTGGTGTGATGCGCTCAAGAACGTGAGTGCTATCGATACCAGCAGGTAGAGGCAGTTGAACCAGAATACCGTCGATCTCTGGGTCTTGGTTTAGTTGGTCTACTAGGTTTAACAGTTCATCTTCTGTTGCAGTGGCTGGCAAATCGTAAGATTTAGATACGAAGCCAACTTCTTCACACGCTTTACGCTTACTACCAACGTAAACCTGAGAAGCAGGGTCTTCACCCACTAAAACAACCGCTAGGCCCGGAGCGCGTAATCCAGCTTCAGTACGAGCTTTTACACGTGCAGCAACTTCGGAGCGAACCGTTTGAGAAATTAGCTTTCCATCAATATTTTGAGCAGTCATGAATTTCCTTAGTATTGATATTCAAGTTAGTGGCTGATGTTTTTGGCGCATTATTCCAGAAAATCTTTTTGATTACCATCAAGCAAACGATTGCTTTGCTCTATTTTCCAACACTTATATGTTTGTTGCCCTTTTTTTACTCACTTAGATCAGAATGTTACATAAAGCCGTTGCTTTCATGATTCGAATTCGTATAATTCCTTCCTGTAGCGCGCCCTTAGCTCAGCTGGATAGAGCACGTCCCTTCTAAGGATGTGGTCGAAGGTTCGAATCCTTCAGGGCGTGCCATTATTTAAAGAAACCCGATAGCTCTCTGAGTTGTCGGGTTTTTTGCATTTCATCCATCATAAAACACTTCTTTTAAAGCTCCAGTTATTTCCTTCTCTTATTCATTTCGTTCGGCTCATGTAATAGAAAGTTAAAATTGTTCCTTTTTTGGGGTTTACATCATTTGGTAATAAAGCCACTATGAATTCACGAAGAATAGACAAGTAAAGCTGTTCACCAGCGGGTTTAGGAATCAAACCTTCTGCTGATGGCTGATTTAGAGGAAGTAATGGCAGGAAACAGTATCGGACAACATTTCCGCGTGACCACGTTCGGAGAAAGTCACGGTATCGCACTAGGATGTATCGTAGATGGGTGCCCACCAGGATTAGAAATTACCGAAGCAGACCTTCAAAAAGATTTGGACCGTCGTCGCCCTGGTACTTCTCGCTATACAACGGCTCGCCGTGAAGCAGATGAAGTAAAGATTTTATCAGGTGTATTTGAAGGCCAAACTACGGGTACTTCTATTGGTCTATTGATTGAAAATACAGACCAACGCTCTAAAGACTATTCCGAAATTAAAGACAAATTCCGCCCAGGCCACGCTGATTACACGTACCATCAAAAGTACGGTGTGCGTGATTACCGTGGTGGTGGTCGTTCTTCAGCTCGTGAAACTGCAATGCGTGTTGCGGCTGGTGCGATTGCAAAGAAATACCTAAAACAAGAATTTGGTGTTGAAATCCAAGCTTACCTTTCTCAAATGGGCGATATCTCAATTGATAAAGTGGATTGGAACGAGATTGAAAACAACGCTTTCTTCTGCCCTGATGCAGATAAAGTACCTGAGTTTGACCAACTGATTCGTGACCTACTAAAAGAAGGCAACTCGATCGGTGCGAAGATTCAAGTGGTCGCGACTAAAGTGCCTGTAGGCCTTGGTGAGCCGATCTTTGATCGCTTAGATGCTGATATCGCGCACGCACTAATGAGCATTAACGCTGTGAAAGGCGTTGAGATTGGTGATGGCTTTGATGTGGTTAATCAACGCGGTAGCGAACACCGTGATCCATTAACGCCAGAAGGCTTCGCTAGCAACCATGCTGGCGGTATCTTAGGTGGTATCTCTACTGGCCAAGATATTGTGGCAAGCATTGCGCTTAAGCCAACATCAAGCATTACGGTACCGGGTGACACTATCACTAAAGATGGCGAAGCGACGCAGCTCATCACTAAAGGTCGTCACGATCCATGTGTTGGTATTCGTGCGGTGCCAATTGCAGAAGCGATGCTAGCGATTGTTCTACTTGATCATCTATTACGCCATCGTGGTCAGAACCATGGCGTAACGACGAATACTCCTCAAATCTAACGATTGAGTGAATGAAAAAAGGGTTGCTTCCTGTTGGAGCAACCCTTTTTGTTTTCTAGTGGTATTCGTTGTTAATGCACAGAGCTTTCAGGATCAAGCTGGAATGAAGGCAAGCGCCATTTGAATCTCACAGCTGCCATACGCAGCAAGTAACCCACCACAAGTGTCACAATCGTTGCAGTGACATCGTTAATGCCAAACTCGAGTAAGCCTAGGTATAAGCCTGAAGCAATCAATGCGATAGAGGCGTAAAGCTCTTCATGCAGCACCAGCGGTGTTTGACGACAGATAAGATCACGCAGCAAACCACCAAATACACCAGTAACCAGTGCTGATACCATACAGATCATTGGGTGAAGGCCCATGTTCATCGCCACTTTAGTGCCTATGATACTGAATACAATCAGACCTAGCGCATCTAAGCGAATGAACAAACCTTTAAGTTTAATAACCCAATTAGCTAGGCCTGTTGTGACAACGCCTGCCACACAAGTAATCGCAAGAAATTCAGGGTTCTCAACCCAACCTAACGGGTAGTGACCAAGCAAGATGTCTCGCACTGTACCACCGCCAATCGCCGTTGCGCTGGCAACCAACATTACACCAAACCAATCCATTTTTTGTTTACCAGCACTGAGAGCACCGGTCATGGCTTCTGCCGTGATGCCAATGATATACAAAACACTTAGTAGCATTGCTGTAGCTCTATTATTTAGGTCTATAAATTGGAGTCTTATAGGCCTTGGAGATATAAAAATGAAGCGCGAGTGTAGTAGTAAAACAGGTGATTGACGAATGAATATTTGTACCGTGAATGAGCATTTCAGATTAGCTAAACTAATCATTCACCTAAAAGTGGTGTAATCTGGATGCTGCAATCGATTGTCCACCTCTAGGACAACGATATTGCGAATGTCATTACCCCTAATAGGGCTTTACCGTGCGCGCAAAAAAACGCAAAATGCGCCTGTTCTTTTTACTTTAATTTGATTCTATGACGCACCAATATCCAGATATCATCAATATTTTCAACCAAACCTTTTTCGATAGCTTCAATACTAAACTCGAACTGGGTGAAGATGAGCCTATTTATCTACCAGCCGATGAGCAGGTTCCTCACCATCGTATCGTGTTTGCTCGCGGGTTTTATGCCTCTGCACTGCACGAGATCGCGCACTGGTGTGTAGCGGGTCCTGAGCGTCGTTTATTGGAAGATTTTGGTTATTGGTATGAGCCAGATGGTCGAACAGAAGCGGTTCAAGCTGAGTTTGAAAAGGTAGAAATCCGCCCGCAAGCGTATGAATGGATCATTGCAACCAGTGCAGGCTTTCCTTTTAATGTTAGCTGTGACAATCTACACGGCGATTTTGAGCCAGATCGTTTGGCCTTTATGAATAAAGTACACAACGAAGTCATGGGTATCCTAGAAGTTGGTCTTCCACCAAGAGTCAAAATGCTTTCTGAAGCGTTGCGCGACTTCTACGATGTAGAACCTCTGTGTGCTAGCCAGTTTATTGTGAAATAAGAGAATATTATGATTATCGAATTTGAAGAAAAACTACTTGAAGTAATTGATGCTCGCATTGAAAACGCATCAGATGACGAACTGTTTGCGGGTGGTTACTTACGTGGTCATATTTCTCTTTCAGTGGCTTCATGTGAAGAAGAAGGCATTGAAGATTTAGCAGAAGTGAAAGCGCGCATTGAGAAGAGCCTAGATGATGCTCGCTCTGAACTCACACCTGCAGATCGCACCATTGTGAATGACCTTTGGGTTGAGCTGCAAAACCAAGCTTAATCGCGGGTTATTTATCATCGTCTGCTCAGTCCCTTCCTTTCCATTTTGCTGAGCAGTGAATATTTTGAGACTCATTCGAAATTTTTGAATGAGTCTGTTCAATCCTTGTGATGGTGCCATTTTCTGACTACGTTATTCTAATCCCACTTAACGAGATTACAGAAAGGGTTATATCATGAAAGTTATCGCATTCGGCGCAAGCACAAGCTCTACTTCTATCAACAAAGCACTAGCAACTTACGCAGCTAACTTGATTGAAGGTGCTGACGTAAAAGTTCTCAACATCACTGATTATAACGTTCCTATGTTCAGTGAAGACACTGAAAAAGAGATCGGCCAAGCAGAAGGCGCGCAAGCATTTTTGCGTGACCTAGCAGAAGCGGACGCATTTGTTATCTCTTTCGCAGAACACAACGGACATTACCCAGCAGCGTATAAAAACCTATTTGATTGGGCGACACGCATTGAGCGTTCAGTATTTGGCGAAAAGCCTGCGGTTTACCTAGCGACTTCTCCTGGCCCTGGTGGGGCACAAACAGTACTGGGCGCGGCGACAGGCTCGGCACCTTACTTTGGCGGCAACGTAAAGGCCTCTGTTTCTGTACCAAGCTTCTACGATAACTTCGACTTTGAATCTGGTTCTATCAGCAACGAAGAGATCGCACAACAAATTAAAGACGCTATCGCTAAGCTGTAATTTTATTCAATGCTTAAGTGTGTTGATTGAGTTCCGCGGACTTAATACCACAGAGAAAAAAGCCCGAGAGATACCTATCACTGAAGTGACCCCGTAAAGTTGGACATTTCTGTTAAGCGGCTTTCAAGGCCTGAGTTCGATATTCTATCGGAGTCAGGCCTT
>NZ_VTXF01000032.1:0-69359 GCF_013114585.1 Vibrio sp. 99K-1 | reverse complement strand
CCATCTAAATATTGCTTAGCAATGATACATTTTAGCTCTCGGCTATATTTGGACATAAAAAGACCCCCAATAATTGGTGTCCAACTATTGGGGGTCAGTTCACAAGTAGGCTTTTGGGGTTTTTAATGGGTGGCTTTATCTTTACTTACTGGCGTGATTAAAAAGCCTCATCCACGATTTCTTTTAAGCGATCGTAAGGAACATACCCTGGTAAGATTTGTCCATTCATCATCAATGTTGGTGTGCCTGTTAAACCAAGTGCACTAAACGTTTGGTGGTTGGTTAGCAGTGTTTGGCTTTGATCAGGTGTAGTTTCTAATTGTGCTTCTGTTCCCGTTTTTTTCGCGACAGCTTGCAGTGATGACTTGGTGTGGATACCACTTTTCGCCATCAATAGTCGATCAACTTCCGGGAAAGCTTCTGGCTTATCCTTCCATACTTTCATCGCATATAATGCCGCATTGGTATTAAGACCGCTCACTTGCTGCTGCTTGAACGACAGGTAAACATTGATGACCTTGATATCACTGTCTTCTGAAGCTAATTGAACTAAGCCTTTTTCTAAACGCTTACAGAATGGGCAGTTGTAGTCGGTGAAGTTAATGATCACCGACTTACCATCCGGGTTTCCAGTAATTGGATGGGCATCGTTGTTATACAGCCAATCATGGCTTTCTGCTTGGGCTTTCTTTGCTTGTGCTTGTCCTGCAACATACTGCTCTAAGCTGGTGTGTAGGCCCGAAATTGTAGAAGGGTTATCTTTGAGGAATTGGTTAATCTCTTCAAGTTGCTGTGTTTGTTCTTTGCTTAGTTCTGCGAAAGCGCTTGTGCTCATTAGTGAGCCTAAAATCAGAGTGCTAATCAGAAGTTTTTTCATGTTAATAATCTCAAATTCTTGTAATGGCGAGCGCCTATTGGGTTGCGCTCGCGTTAATGTTCTTTATTTGGTTTAAATTGACTTAATTGCAGATAAGTTATGCAAAATAAGTTCTTAGCCAAAGTCCGATTGGAGAAGTCACGCCTGTTGCGATACTGCTAATCTTTCCGTCTTTGATGATGACGATACTTGGAGTGACATTGATTCCCCAGTCTCTACTGATATGTCCTGAAAGATCATTGATCACCGGAAAGTCATACTCTTTGGCGTCCATGAAGCGTTGAACTCGTTCATTGGGGCCTGATGAAAGCGCTACAGAGACCACTTGATGGGAGTCATTGAAGCTATTTATGGTTGGGCTAACAAATTTGCATGCACCACACCAAGTTGCCCAAAAATAGACGATGACAGGCTTACCGTTTTTGCTTAGCTCAATAACATCAATATCTTCGCCTTGGATTGACTGTCCAACGATTGGAACCGCGTTTCCTTGAGGCATACTTCTGCTGTGATAAAAATCCATCGCAAAGGAAACCACACCAACGATCAGTATCATTGAAACGAGCTCCTTTCCCCATTTTTTGAGGCGACTTGGCTTTTGGGTTTCGCTTTTCACAGAGTCGTCTTCCGTCGTATCTGGTTTCTTTGCACTATTTTGAGTCTTCATCAACTACCTCGCTGCATCGATGGCTTGAACAACGGTTTCACTATTGAGGATCACGGGAAGAGGGATACCGCTTGGGTAACTTGGGCCATACACAATGTTGAATGGCACGCCATATCTGCCATTACTTTGCAGGTATGAGGTGACACTTTCGCTTGGAGTGGTCCAATCGCCCTTCATCAAAACAATGTCTTCTTGCTGTAGGTGGCTGTATACCGGATCTTGGAGAATCACTCCGATCTTGTTCGCTTTACAGGTGATACACCACTCTGCCGTTACATCGACAAATACCGTTTTACCTTCCTCAACTAACTGAGGGATTTGTTTAGCATCTAACTTCTGCCAAGGTAGGTCATCGACAATCGGGGTCGCCCAGTTATCCGCAGTGACGCTGCCTACGATAAGCGCTGCACCAAATACTATTGTGGTGGTAGCCAAGATAGGAGCGAGTACCTTAGTGCCGAGCTTCTTGCCAATCCAAATCAATACTGTTGTTAGGATCAAAACAGAAAGCACTATCGTTGGGAATTTTCCAATGAATGGGCTCAGTAGACTCGTTAACCATAGGCTGGTAGCGAACATCATTAAGCCGAAAATCAACTTAACTGTGAACATCCAAACGCCAGGCTTAGGCATTAGCTTGGTTAGACGTGGGTAGGCAGCAAAAACCAGCCAAGGTGCACTCATACCGATACCGAGAGCGATGAAGATAGCCCATAACTCTTGGTAGCTAGCACCCAGCGCATAAGCGACAGCCGTTCCTAGGAATGGTGCGCTACATGGAGTTGCCAATAGCGTTGCAAACATGCCTTGAACGAAGTGACCCGAATGTGAATCGTCCCCTTTGGTTGCCATCCAGGTGTTTAAACCTGAAGGCAGTCGGAACTCAAATAAACCCAATAGGTTAATTGAGAACAGCAAGGTGATGATGAGCATGAAACCGATAAACCAAACGTTCTGGAATTGAATTCCCCAGCCAATCGCATTACCACCTACTTTTAAGAGCGTCATACCAAGAGCGAGCAACGCAAATGAAGTAATAACACCGGCAGCAGAAGCAAAGAACGAAAGTCGGATATGACGATTTGATGCACCTTGGTTTTGAATGATGCTGTTTAGTTTCATCCCCAATACAGGTAAAACACACGGCATAATATTCAAGATCAAGCCACCAATTAAGGCAAAACCGATCATCGCGATAAAGCCGTTACTGCTCTCTTGATAAGCTATCGGGTCTGAGCCCACTTGCGCAGTCATCTCCTCGGCAAAGTTCGTGTCCGATACTGTGACACTCACCGTGCGATCCGTTAAGTCGACTTCACCAAGCCAATTACTGACATCGAAAACAGCCGTGAGAGTATTATCGGTAATATGGATCTTTGGTTGAGCGAAAAAGTCATCAATAACCTCTTGTCCATCGATAAGCACTTGTGGTTTATCCCAACCTTCTTTGCTAGTTAGTTGCGTTACCAGTTGTTGCTTGCTTTTATCCCAAAATAGTCCATTGACTGAGGTACGGTTGGCTTCACGTGGGGACTGACTCATGCCTTGGTTGAACAAGAACATGGCTTGCTCATCAAGTTGTAAGGAGTGAGGATCGATCGGCAGTTCAATGTCGTAGTCGGTTAAGACACAGATATTGGTACAAGACGGAAAGGTGAGTGACGCCCTGAATAGTGCTGGTTGCGTGTTGTCTTTCAATGTCAGCGTGATCGGAAAACTCACATGATGCTTGTAGCCTAGCGTCATCACATCGAGTTGTTCGTAATACTTAGGAATCGGCCAATGCCATTCCACTGACTTGATGTTGGTTGAACCAGACCAGTCCCAGCTCGGCGGTATGCCACCCTCTCCAGGGCTACGCCAATAGGTTTTCCAATCACCGTCGAGCTCAACATCAAGAACGGTTTGAACCTTAGAACCGTCATCCGACTGCTCACCAGTCGACATCATGCGCATTTTTACAGGCGGATGCTCAGGCACGCTTAGCCAGCCGGTCGTTTGTGCCAGAGCGGTGAATGACGTCATTAGCAGTAGTGCAGTGACTATAGTTTTCGCGCATGTACGCATGCAGAATGCCAAACAATCGGCAAACTTAGTTAGAACTGTGTTGTACACAAATGTATCTCCAAAAAATAAATAAAAGGGTGTAATGGCCCGGTTATTTATTCTCTAAATATACAGTGCTTTAAGTGTAAGCGGTGCTTTGTTGGTCGAGCAGAGCGATGATTGTCTCTAGATAATCTCGATATGTGAGGTGGAAGGCTGAATGCTACAGCGATCAGAAGAATAAAAGGGAGCAGCCAGCCAGTTTTAGGTGTCGCGAAGGTGAGCAATTGGGAGCTCAGGTCACAGGCACTTGAAGTTGGCGCAGACAGTGATTTAGATGCTTGAGAACCGAATACACTGGAATAAAGCTCAGACATTTTTTCCGACGAAGCCGTAGAGGCTTGCGGGTCACTGCTTTCAGTACCAAGGCGTGTTGATTGACTAACAGAGTAGTTGGAAAACGTCACTTTATTTGCAGACAGCGTACTCGCCAGACAGGTTATAATAACCAGTCCGGTAAGGAAAAGCGCCCAAAGCGATTGCTTTTGTTGGCGGTTTTGTTGAGATAAAAAGAATCTAGGTGTGCTTAGCAAATCAATTAGTAATAGAATCAGTTAATATCGGGTCTTGGTCTTTAAATTGACGAGTTATCTTTACTCACCGAGTAATCAAACAGCTCATTTCATGGCGGCTAGCTCAGATAACTTTGCTTCGTGCTACAAGTCATAAAACTGTCAAAGCCCAAAGGTACATCCCCCCAAACCTAGACGTTAAGGCACCGCGATTAGAGTTAAGTTCATAAGAATCTGATCTTTTTTTAATATTTCTTTTTACGGTGCTGCTAACAAACGCTTGCGATGATTTCGGGTACAAAAAAGCCCAATCATTCACTTGGGAGCTGATTGGGCTTGTTAAATTTTTATCTGTGGCTGAAGAAACCCTAGTATTCCAACTTCCTGCTAGCCGTTTTAGTGACTACGACGTGGACCGTTACGCACTAGGTCTTTGCCGTTTTCAAAGACTTCGTCAGTGATCCAACGAGCAAGTAGAACTTGGTGGCTGCTATTGAATACAGCAACAAAGTGACGACCGTCAGAGTTATTGGTCGCCATACCAACGCCTTCAACACCTTCTAGGCCTAAACCGCCAGCTTCTACTGAAATTAGGAATTGTTCTAGTTCTTCAAGTGTTTTAATTACATCAAGTTCGTTGTTCATTTTTTCATTCTCTTGCTGTAACCAATACCGGTTAATAAGGCGTTTCAAAGCATGCGCCTAAAGCCGATCTCAGTCGTTATTCTTTGTTGGATGCGTACTCTACAGGTCATGGAGAGGGATTGGAACTCTCAAATATTAGATACGGGCTGATATTTTGCGAAGTTTTAACACAACATACGTTTAAATGCTTGTTATCCATCTTCTTTTTACTACTATTTATAGGGTCAATTTAGACAGTAATAGGAATTAATATGATGAAGGTTTGGCGTTGTCTATTGTTAATGTTGACGTTTGTCGCATTTGGAAGTTTCGCGCAAAGTGTCGATAAGATAACACAAGTACAAGATCAACTTATGCTCGATCTGGCAACATTAGAAACGGCGCATGATGCTGAGAAACCCTTTCTTGAAGATATTTTGAGACGCAAAAACCAAGGGCTACGTGAGGAGATTTTTACACAACTCTCTTCAGACAAGAAAGAAGGGCTAGATGCCGTTCTGGCTCAGCAGGTTGAACTTTTACAAAAGCTACTGACATTGAACGAAGATAAAATCGTTTCAATGAGTAAAGAAAACCGTTCGGCTGAAGGTGATGTTAAGAAGCGTCTTGAATTACGCATTCAGAAACGAATCGGAATGATGGACACCTACTACCAGCAGCTCGCTAAAACATTAGCATGGTCAAAAGAGCGTGGTGTCGATGTTACAGCATCGGAAGATACGCTTAAAAAGGCGCTAGTTTCTCGTTCTAAATACTTAACAAACGCGATTCTCTACACAGATACGCAGCGACAAGATTTAGAAGCTCGCTTATCTTTTGTTAACGAAGAAGAGAAAGCGACTATTAAGAAGGAGCTTGAACGCTTTAGTGAACGCACAAGCGTGATGGTGGCCAGCTTAGAAGAGACAATCTCTCTGATGGAACCGTTTGGCGTCGATGTGACCTCATACAAGCGAGTGTTGCTGGCGACAACGGGAGACATTAATGCTGATGTGTTAGACGTTGATGTTGCATTGGAGCTTTTAGATGGTTGGCTTCGCTCATTCAGTGCTTGGGCATTCGAGAACACGCCATCATTCGTTGTTAAACTGGCTCTGTTCCTAGGTATTTTGTATGTAACGCGTCTACTGTCGAACGTTGCACGTAAAACCGTTCGTAAGAGTGTGTCGCATTCGAAAATGGACTTCAGTGTATTGATGCAGGACTTCTTTGTGTCAATTGCATCGAAAGCAGTCGTGTTTATCGGTTTGCTTATCGCGCTGTCGCAAATCGGGATAGAGCTAGCACCACTACTAACCGGTTTCGGTGTTGCCGGTGTGATCATTGGTTTCGCATTGCAAGATACGCTATCTAACTTTGCTTCTGGTTTGATGATCTTAATCTACCGCCCGTATGATGTGGGTGACATGGTGAAAGTGGCTGGTGTTCAAGGCACGGTAAAAGACATGAGCCTTGTATCAACCACAGTACAGACTATCGATAACCAGCGCTTGGTGATTCCAAATAATAAAATTTGGGGTGATGTGATCAACAACATCACTGCAGAACGTGTGCGACGTGTCGATATGGTATTTGGCATTGGCTATTCTGATGACATTGATAAGGCGAAAGCAGTATTAAACGAAATCATTGTTGCGCATCCTCTTGTGTTGAAAAAACCAGAGCACATGATCAAGCTGCATACCTTGAACACATCTTCTGTAGATTTCGTCGTAAGACCATGGGTTAAGACCGATGATTACTGGGATGTGTATTGGGATGTGACGGAAACCGTGAAGAAACGCTTCGACGAAGAAGGCATCACTATTCCATTCCCTCAACGTGATGTGCATGTATACAATCACGAAGAGAGCTAATCACTCATTGATTAACGTGGTAATTAAATGGACGCTGAATAGGCGTCCATTTTTTGTTGGTGTATCTTATTTTCACTCTTTTATCTCCCTTCACCCAACTGAGAATTACGTTATCATGGGGCTGGCTCAGTCTGGATAGTTGAAATCGAATGGATGATTCACAGCAAAACCCTAACACAAAAAAAACAACAGTAAGAAAAGCGCGACGAATCGAAAGCGTCATGAACTCTGCCATGTGGCACTTAACCCAGAGGGATATGACAGAAAGTGAGTTGACTGCGAAACTGAAAGTGAAAACGGACAATCAAGATTGGATCGACGAAACCTTGAGGAACCTGAAAGGTTACGGCTATCTAAAGTCTGATCAGGATTTTGCTGAGCAATTTGTCGAGCAAGCTTTCTTTGGCGAATTTGGATCGCGATACATCATTGAAAAGTTGAAGAAGAAAGGGCTAACCGACTCGGTCATTTCGGATGCGATTCATAAGGTATCTGCTGATAAAAACATCGATGAACAAAGCATCTTGATCGATCGAATCAATCATTACTATTCAGGCTTTACCATGAGCCGTGAAAAGCTTGTAGCGACACTGCAAAAACGTGGCTTCAGCTATCAACAAGTCAAAATCGCGATCGATCAGCATCCGCAAGCTCATGAGCTTAAGAGTAATATTCAGATCAAGGCCGAGAAAGCTGATTTGGAGAAAGAAGTGCTTAAGTACGCGCGAAAAGGGAAGGGTTTGACTGCCATTCAGCAAGAGCTGAAACAACGACAAATCGACACTAGCGAGCTATCTGCGTTAATCGATCGATTAATCAACGAAGAGCAACTGGACTTCTACTCGTCTTGTTTAGAACAGCTGCAGAAAAAGTCTTACGATCTTAACGACCACAAAGAGCGCTCTAAGGCTTATGCGATGCTCAGTCGTAAAGGTTTTTCATCTGATGAGATAAAGTTCGCGTTAAGTGAAGGCAACGAGTAACTGATGGGTAGCGGAACCAGGATAAACAAGCCTATCGAGTCGCGTCTCTATTTTCAGTAATTCCTAAGCCGTTACGCAAAGCAAATTGAACCAATTCATTGTGATTATTTAGGTTCATTAACCCAAGCATTCGGTACTTATGCGATTCGATGGTACGTGGGCTGAGGTGCAATTTATCTGCGCACTCTTTGGCAGTGTACCCTTGAGCGATAAGTGATAGCACCTTGGTTTGCTTCTTCGATAACAACAACAGCTTATCACTATCGTCTTCCCACAAGTTCTCACTTTGATTCAACGTTCGCGCTAATGTTGAATGCTGCCAATAACAAAGCCACATCTCACACACAAGCTTTAGACGCTTAATGTCTTCTAAACCCAATGTGGTTTTATTGTCGTGGAAGTTAGTGAAAGAGAGTGCGCCCCAACGTTGATTAAACAACTGCAAAGGGATAATACAGTGCCACTTGCCGCCTTGTTGATAAAGTCGACTCAAGATATCGTTTTGAATTTTAGCGAGCTGATCTTCTGAGAACTCTAAGTAGGTCTCTTGGGTTTTAAGTAGCTTTAAATACTCGAGATGGTTACAGCCTAAAAGTCTTGTTTATCGATAGGTGGAATATGTGATTTAGATACCGAGATTGTTTTCCCATCTTCGAGCAGTACCATAGAGTTTGGGTAAAGGTTAATCTGTCAATATCAAACCAGTCTAGAACGTCAAAGCTTGCCGTGGCCCAAGTTGCAGTAAAATCTTTTGGATCACTATTGATCAAAGTTTCAGACTGATTCATCAACAATTGCTCAAAGCTCTGGCTAGAGACGCTCACATTTTATCCTTATCAAAAATTAGGTTATTCATTCACGCGGTGAAGATATTCGTTAAAACGCTCGAGAGCAAGTGAACATTAAAAGATCGTTAAGGTGTTCTTAGGTCGATTTTTTTAGAACACATTATTCTATGTACTTTAGCGAAAAGCAGTAAATTTGCTGCATTAATTGAAGACTCTTTTTAAGAGAATCGGGAGTTTTAAACCATTGAGAAAGTTGTGACAGCGTTAAGAACACTTCTGACTGTATCCCTATCGATATTGCCTTTTCACAGTGCTGTAGCATCTCCGATGTTCGTCTATGCACAATCTCCAATTCATTCGAATGTACTCTCTACACAGCTTCGATCTGCTGAACCAAATAGGACTGGTACGATAGAGTTTAAGTCCTCTTATACGCAGGCCAGTATATGGGCACATACACAAGCTTATTCCTTAGATTATTATCAAAATCAGTCGAATATTGCTGTTCAATGGCAAGCGTCTCCGATTTGGAAAACTGAACTCGATTATCGTGTTGTCACAGCAAAAGATAGCGGCTTAGATAGTTTTGTTATGGGATTTCATGATCTGTTTGGTGTTGGACAGAATGGCCGTGATGAGGTTGCAGAAGACCAGTTCACTATGGATTTTCATAATGCCGGTGTCCATGTGTCAGATTTCGAAGGTGATGACCTAACCAATGCGATTACCTTCTACAATGAGTTGCTACTGTATTCTCGAGGGCCGATGTCACTGTCGGCTGGTGGTTCACTGTTTTACAACAATGTTAGAAGTGGGCAGTTTGCGAGAACCAGTTTCGAGCAGGGTGTCCAACTCAACTACAGCTATATCACTCCAAGGCACAGTTTCTTTTCTACCATTGGCCTTGTGCATCGAAACAGCGATGGTCACTTAGTTAGTGATGAGAGGCTAGCACTTGAAAACGTGAGTGCCAGCTGGGCTGTTGGGTATGAATATCGATGGAATCAGCGCCATAGCTTTGTCCTTGAATCGCTTAACTATCAAGGTTGGGCGACCAATGATCCAGATTTCTCGGAGCCATCGAATGAGGTGGTTGTGGGGTATTGTTATCGTTTGTATCGCCTTGCTTTAGAAGCCTTGATGATTGAGAACATTCGCAATATGGATAACAGTACCGATATCGGTTTTACGCTTGGTGTGCGCTTCTCAATATAAAAGCGATATCAACATATCATTATTTAATTAAATTCACCCTGACTATAAAATTTTAAGTAAATTTACGGTATATCAATAGCTAGATTTTTTGAACAATAGCGCCACTCCAAAAGGCCGGACTAACAAGGCCGAATCAATATATAGGTAGTGGTAATCATGAAAAAAACATTAGTAGCACTTGCGATTGCAAGCATTTCAACTTCAGCATTCGCTGTAAATACAAGCAGCCAAAATAGCCAGAATGAAGAGATGTTTGCCTTTGATTCTATGCACAAAGATCAATTCTCAGTAGCAGGTTCTTTCGGTGTTGGTGGTTACTACGACACAGGTTCAAAAGCATTTTACGATGACTGGGCTACTGGTCTAACACTTGCGGTAAGCTACCGTAACAACCGTTTTGTTGGTTACTTCGAAACTGACATGATGCTGAACTACACAACTGACGATAACGTTGCAGCGAACGATGCAGCTACATCTGTTTGGGTGAATGGTATCGATACAGGCCCTGCGACAGACGTTGATAAAGCGTGGTTAGGTTTCGACACTGGTTACGGTATCGCTTCATTCGGTTGGGAAAACGATACGGCACTAGATAAAGTTGATGGCGCAGGCGATAACACTTACGAGTTTGGTGCTTCTGCTGGTGACGCTTCTGATGCATTCAATGTAGTTAAGTTTCAAGGCGCAACAAGCGGTATCGCTTACGGCATCTCTTACTTTGAAACGAAAGATTCTCGTAGCGACGACGATTTCGACAAAGGTGTGAACGGTTACATTGGTCTAGAGAAAGAAGTATTCAACCTATACGCTGGCTACGAAAACCGTAACTACGAAGATGATTTCGAAGTATACACAGTAACTGGTAACGTGAAAGTTGGTGCTCTTAAGCTAGGTGTAAACTCTTGGATTGAAGAGAGTGACTCATCTAAAAACAAGGGCTACTACCTGTCTGGTGGTTACACACTATCTGAAGACCTAACCATTGCAGCTGGTTACGCATCTAGCAACAATGAACTTGACGGCCAATCGGACGTAGATGCTTCTTACATCAACATCGCAGCTATGTACCGTATTGCTGACAATGCTGATATGGGCATCGATATTAAGCAAGATATCGAAGGCTCGCGTATCGGTTCAACAAGTATGCAATACGACGAAGAAACACACGTATTCGCAGCAGCTTACTACTACTTCTAAGAGTAGTGTCGGGGCTTAGGCGCTCTTAGAGCCTAAGCCTTTAAAACTCAAATATTGAAATTGAACGTCATGGTGTAATTGCTGCCCGGTCTTTACACCATATTCTCTTCTTTGCGCAGCTTAAGCATCCACTGTTCGACATGTGGTATGCCACTCAAGCGTTACGAGTGGATTATTATCTGGAGAATCAAAAATGGTTAAGAGTATATCTGGCAAGGGTGTCATTTATGGCAATGAGACTCTGTTTACGTGCAAGCCTAATCGAAATGGATTGTTTGAATTGGCACGTAAACATGGAAGAGCTGCTGGTACTCGTCCACAAGACTCACAAAACAAAGTCTACGCAGAATCTTTAGATGAAGCATGGAACTTACTGAAAACTGAAAAGTTTTATATTGTTTTGACTGGACAAGTATATGGCATTCATAGAAAGTCTTTGAGAAGCGTTGAATCGGTTGATATTGAATTTGATACCGAAACACGCTCGGCGTGCGCTACGGCGTAATGCCAATATTGAAAATAAAAAGGACGATTAATATCGTCCTTTTTTACTTTTATCGTTTAATCCACGAGTGATAGTGAACGTTGGTTATCGTCCGTATTTTTCAATAATAAAACGCTCAAAATCATCACACATTTGTTCATTCGACTCTTCATTATTCGCTAATTCAGTTGCGCCGTCGACGATCGATATTTTCGCATTTAAATCTGCGACTTGTGCACGTTCACGAGAAGCCAGTTGTTTGATCTTTTTCTCTTCAATTGCCCATGCTTGATCAGGTGTTAAGTTGCACTCGTCAGCAAGGTATTTGGCATTGAAGCCCTCACCAGTCAGACTCTCTATTGTTCCATTGTGATTTACGCTATTGCCTTTATACCAATAGTGCTTAGCCAATAAAGGGCCGATCTCAGGATTATCTGTTAAGTAACCGAACTTGTCAGTGAAGTAAGCTCGCGTTTGATACACCGCCATGTGAGCTAGCAGGTAACCTTGGTATGCGCAAGAGGCTTCGTCTGATAACAGGTGCGGGATCGCCATTAATGGACGTGGGCTACAATCCAAACCAAGTATGCTTTTTTCGCTACGACGAGCGAGTTCTGTGATCTTCTCAGGCGTAAGATCTTCATCAGCCATCTCATACAGCGCTCGTTCAAAGTAAGGCACCACAAGAATACTGCGCTCTTGGTAGGCTCTGAATGGCTGCTTGCTATCAATCATTGCTTTGATGAGCTCATCAGGCACTGGTTGGCCATCTGCATCGACCGCATACTGTTTTAGCCAATCGGCGTCATTCAACAAGCTGTCACAGAACATGGATTGCGTTTCCGCGTAAGCCATTGAGGTCGGTGCAAACTCTTGAGAGAAGCACGGCGCGTTCATTTTCACGTTAGCAAAGTGGGCTGCATGCCCACCTTCGTGAAACAGTGTGTTGATCCCATCATAGCCACTGCCTACTTGATCGGGCTTAGCATTACTCGTGAAGTTGACTTGAGCTGGCACCCAAGTGTCTTGGTCATAGAAAGAAGGAATAGGCCCGTGACAGAAACCATTAGGATATTTACCTTTGCGATCTAGCAAATCTAACTTCAAGGTGGCTTGAGAGTATTCGATATTCAGGCGGCCAAAAGACTCAATCCAGCGTCTCAATGACTTTGAGAAAGGGACGTAAGGGTCGAGGTCATTCATCACGTCACCCGCAAAAGAGTAGGTGAAGTTATGGCCTTCGAGGGCGCTTTGACCCTTTTGCTCTCCAAGGTTCTTCAAGCTTTGTTGGTGACTATCACGGGTACGTGTTTCAAAGTCATCCAGAATCGTGAACAGTTGCTCAGTGGTCATCTGTTCAGTTTTAACGACTGAGTAATCAAAAAATGTTTTGAATCCTAGAGATTGAGCAAACTTATTACGCTTTTTGATTAGCTCAATAAATCCGTTAGTCAGCAGCCATTGTTCTAAATTTAATAGTGTTTGGTGTGCAGAAAACCTTACTTGTTCATTACTATTACTTCTAACTGCTGAGCCTAGAACTGGTAAGGAGCCCTCTGTTTCTTCACCCATTTCATTTACGTAAGTCATTACGTGATTTTGTTTTTTCTCAAACAGTTCAGCCTCAAATTTTATGAGGTCTGCCTTAAGCTTCTGTGACTGCTCAGACTCAATAGCGTGAGCTCTAAAGGTCGCTAACCAACCATTTAAGCCAATAAACGTACTTTCTTTTTCTTGGGGATCTTGAATTTCATCGATCGCAGTAAGTTGCATTTCAATAGCGGTAATCTGTTCGGCAGAGCTTAGAAACTCGGTCCACTGAGTCTGCGCGAGTGTCGAACCATCGTGGTCGTCACTGATTCCCATATAGGTATCCCAAAAGAAGTCCTCTTTCGCTTTATGAGTCGCAAGATACTTTTGATTCAATTGGTTGAGATAGTTCGTTGCAGTCATGACATTCCTTGAAAATTAACCAGTAATTTCAACATTATGACACATTCATTGAATGTATTTTGTGACGATAGATATAACTGAATGCAAGTCACAGCATATCGGTTTACTTTACAGCGTATCAATGGTAATTAATTAACTGTTAATGATTTGTTGTTTGCTAGTATTTATGAGAGAGAGTTCGCTGATTTCTCCAGCCTTTTATTGAGTAAATTGATGCTCTCAAGGTCAGCGTTTTTGTAAGGAAGAGGTTTAGGATGGATCCTATTTTATATATCGAAGTTGGCGGGGTAATTTGGCAGGTATTTCCTGACGGTACTTGGCAGCTATTACCCGCTACGCAAGCGAAGGTCGATGGCGTGCAAGTGGTGAGTATTGAACCTCAAAACTTGGACCAGACTCAACCTCTGACAGAACCACAAATAGAAGCGGTAGAACAACAGTTGGAAAAGGTTGTGACACAGCTTGTAAACAACATTGAAAGCTCGCGAGAACAGCCGAGTGCTTCAAACGACCAACCTAGCGCTAGTGCCTCTTTTATTGCCTATGTCCGATCTACACTAGACGAAACCCTGGCAGAAGCCGGTTTTGATACTCGACCAACAGAATACTTTGAAGACGACGCAACATCGAATGAAGGCAACCTCGACATACTTTTACCGAGTGCCGCGTTAACCGTAGATATTTTAGATGGTGGTGATGGGTACGAAAATCAGTTCGAAGTGCCTTCGGTTACGATAACGGGTACTGCTGTTGATGTTCGAGACGGGCGTACCGTTCTGCTAACGATCACTGACATTAATGGTAATACGGTAACCACAACGGCAATCACAAGCGATGAAACTTATGTAGTAAACGGCGTTGATCTCTCTTCATTAACTGAGGGTGATCTCAAGGTCGATGCGGTGATTGCTGATGAGTTTGGCAATAGCATTGCAGCTAATGACTCAACAATCAAAGACACCCTAGCCACAATCGATGTCGATTTTGATGGTTTTGGTGATGAGTTTTACAACCAGTTCGAAATTGCCAACGGAGCGCTAGTCGGCACCGTTGCCAATGTTGAAGATGGTCAGACGATAAGCATTTCCATTACTGATAGCCAAGGCCTCACCCAAGAATACACAACGACTGTATCGGGTGGTACATGGACTCTCACCCTTCAAGACTATTCAAGTTTTGCGGAAGGGGAGCTGACGGTTGTTGCTAACACCATAGATATCGCCGGAAACCCAACCACAGCGACTGACACCATTGTCAAAGATACGCTTGCGAGTATTACTGCAAGTGTTGATGATGGCGGAGATGGTGTCCTCAACAGTTTCGAAATTCAATCCGCTAAATTTTTCGGTATCGTTCAAAATGTTGAGGATGGCCAAACGGTCAACATCCGAATTTCAGACAGCACCACCAACGTGATCGTTCTAACGGCAACGGTTGTGAATGGTGCTTGGTCTGTCGAAGGTGTCGATTTAACGAGCTTTGCAGATGGCAGTATTTCTATTGAGGCTGACACTATTGATATCGCAGGTAACCCAGCGAATGCAGTAAATAGTGCAGGGGTCATTGTTATTGATACTGTTTCGCCAGTTATTGATATTGATACGTTAGATGGCTTTAGTATTTTGGCATTTCGTAGTGGCCAACTTACCACCATGCAGGGTACAACCAATGTTGCAGAAGGGCTCCCGGTTTACATTGAAGTAAGCGATGGGACTCAGACACTAGTCTTTGAAGGTGTTGTTGACTCTTCGGGTAACTGGGTGGTAGAGAATATTGATATTTCTGCCCTAGATTCGTCTTCGGAATGGACGATCGACGCAAAAGTTTTCAATACAGTAGGCAACCAAGCCATCGATGATATGCCGACGATTATTCTTCCTGAGTCAGTGGTGTTTTCGGAAACTATTGTCGGGATCTTTGGAAGTGAAAGCCAGTCGTCAGATATACGGATTGATTTTGCAGATTTTTCATTTAGCGATGACCAAAATATAGCTGAGTCGTTAACATCTCAAGGTTTGTCAATAACGATTGCTGTATCAGGTGACAAACAAAGCCTAACGGGTACTCGAAGCGATGGGCAAGTAGTGTTCGATGCTGCTATCTCTGGTAATAACGTTAATATCACATTCTATAAGGCGATTGATCAGGAAGCGGGTTTAAATTCTATTCAAACGTCTTTGGTTATTGAAGGTTTGCAAACGGACTCAGATGGTACTACGGAGCTGGTCATCGGCCATTTGCCTATTGTCATTAAAGATTCTGAGCCGCTTATTTTTGATGAATCTTATCAAATGGTCGAGGGGGAAGTAGCATCTGGTAACGTTCTTAATAACGATATAGACCTAGATACTCAACTTACGATAAAAAGTGTTGAAGTTGATGGCATGACTAAGACGATTGTCGGTGGCTCTCCAGTTTCATTTACTACTAGCGAAGGTACTTTGACTGTATTTGCGAATGGTCATTGGAATTTTGTTGCTAATAGAAACCTTGATCATACGGTCAGCCAAAGTATTACATTTAATTATGTCGCTGGGGATATCAGCAACGACTTTGGTAGTGGTACAGCTGTTATCAATATTATTGATGGTGCAGGTGGTCAAATTGTAGATGGTAGTACGACAACAATAGAAACAGATGTTGCAGAGGGTATTCAAACGGTAGTCGGTCAGTTCTCCGTCTTAGGAGGTTCTGATAACCCTGATCCAGACTCACTAGTTTTTGATATTAGTACTTTGAATCAACTTGATGCGCTGAATATAACTACGAGTGATATTCTGATACCGCTCTCTTACACCTTGTCAGTTGACGGTAAAGTGATTACAGCACAAGTTGGCGGCGAAACTATTTTTACGCTGACGCTAGCAGCAAGCGCGAGTGGTGATGATGTCTTGGCAGACGTTACCCTAGTGTTGAATAAACCGCTTAACCACGACTTTGTCCGAGATTCACTCACATTATCACTGAACGTTAAAGGGACTGATTTGGATGGCACCGCATTAACTGACGGCAATTTTAAATGGGTAGTCAAAGATGGGGGGAATCCTAGCTTAGATAGTGTGAGCAATGCTGCCGTTGATGAATCTGATCTCTCAAGTGGCGTCACATCAAGCACAGGTGTTTTCAGCCTCAATTTAGGTAGTGATTATGAGGGGGCACTCTTTTTCAATTTAGCAGATCAACCCTTGTTGTTTAGCGGAGGCGAACAGATTGTCTACACTATCTCGCCTAACGGAAACTTACTCACCGGTTACGTTGGTTCTGTAAGTGCAGAGAACGTTGCTTTTACGCTTAGCTTCCCTCAAACCGATAGCCAAGTTGACTCTAATGTCACCTACACATTTGTTCTAAACAAAGGCTTGGATCAAAGCTCTCCTACGGACCAAATTCCATTTGTTGTTACCGCTAGAGATGATGACAACGATGAAACCAAATTAACCCTGAATGTATCAGTGACTGATGGCGGCGAGCCCACGATTGGTTCTGGAATGGTTGAATTGAGTGAAATTCCTGTTGCTGATAGTACTCCATCGGGAGTTGGGTCAACAGCAAACGTGAGCTTAGCCGTTACCGCAGGTAATGACCCGCTGGTTTTCTTAGGTTTGGATGTGACCACGGGCCAAGCTGTTCTTGATAGCGATGGTTTAGCGGTAACCAGCAATGGTGAAGCGCTGACTTGGCGTGATAACGGCAATGGTACCTTTGATGCGGTTCTTGGTAATGGCGATGCTGTTTTCAGAATCAAACTACCAGATAGCTTCAGCCTTGAAGCCAATGGTTCAACAAGCGTTGATGTCGTTATTGAGCTGTATCAGTCCATTGATCATGGCTCTGGTTCTAAAGACACCGAGCTGACGATTCCTGCTTCTATCGTCACCATTGATTCCGATGGTTCGAGAGACTCGCAAGCATCTGATATAAAAATCTATGACGGTAAAGATCCTGAAATTTCGGTGACTGGAAGCATCTCAGTTGATGAAGATGGTTTGCGAGGAGATGGCCAGCAAGTTGGAGTCGAAGATAGCAGTCCTTCTTTAGGTATTATTGAAGGCTCTGATGATGTTGTCTCTGTCACGGTCAACACCGCAGCATTTGATGCACTAAGCTACACTAGCGCTGGGAAAGCGATATCCCTTCAAGCTGTTGATTCTGATGGTTGGTATTACGGGCAAGATACTGACGGCAATAACGTATTTAGGATTCGCTTTAATACTGACGGGACCACTGAGTTTGATCTCTATGCACCACTCGATCATGCAAATGCTGATGGAGAGAACAATCTAGCTCTTAATTTTGAACTGACAGTTAATGATGCGGATGGAGATACTTCTGATCCTGCTACTTACTCTGTCAACGTAAAAGATGATGTGCCGACTGCTCGAGATGGTTCTATTGAAATGGTTGAGGGTGACAACCTTACTGGGCAATTCTTAACCGAAGAGTTCGCAGGTGCAGACGGCGCCGTCATTATTAGTTTTGACTATCGAGATGATACCTACACTTTTACCGATTCAATTACGTCAATCGAGATTGATTTGATTAATAGTTTTGATGGTTCCGTGTATGGTCAATTTACGCTTTATTCAGATGGCCGCTATGAATTAACTACAAACCCTGATGTAGCTACGAATCCAGATGATCCTAAGCTAGTAGATGAGATTAAGTATCGAGTCCGAGATGCCGATGGTGATGAAGTCGATAGTACTGCGACACTTGTCCTCGATGATAACGAAGGTTTTATTCGTTATGAAGATTCTGAAACCACAGAAGATAACGATGCGATTATTGTCGTCAGTGTCTCAACCGGTGATATTGACCAAAGCGAAACGGTTACGGCTATCGAATTCTCCGAAGCATCATTAAATGGCGGTAGCTTGTATCTTGATGGGGTATTGCTTCAAGTTGTTGACGGCAAGGTCACCTTATCTGGAAGCCAGCTGACGATGATTGATAGTCAGTTTACGGGGCCGAACGGGCAGTTAACCTATCGCCCTGCGCTTCATGAATCTAATACTACGTCGACGGTTATTTTGGCAATCAATGCCATCATTAGTACCGACACGGTACCAAAAGAGCTTACCGCTGATATTGCTGTTTCTGTTTTGCCTGTAGCCGATGCGCCGGATTGGTCAGACTCGGTCTTCACTTATCAATCTGTAGAAGATGACGCTGACCCTATTAAGCTTGATATTACCGCTCAACTCGTCGACCAAGACTCCTCTGAAGCACTGTCCTACACCATTAGTGGTATTCCCGATGGGTTAAATATCACCTTGAATGGAGCCTCAATTAAAGAGGGTAAAGCGTACACGCAGAACCAAATCGATAAAATGGAAATCAGAGCCGATGAAAACCTAGCGGGTCGATTTGAATTCGAAATTACTGCGATTGCCACTGAATCCGGAAACTCCTTCGCTGATCCTGCCGATAAAACGGCTGATAATGTTCATACTGTCATCGTAGAGATCTCTCCTGATGCGGATAAACCGATTCTATCTGTTAAAGATTACAAAGGTCTTGAAGATCAAAACATCTTCTTAAAGAATGTAATCAGTGGTGCGTTGACTGATGATTCTGAGTCGTTAAGTTATCAAATTGAAGTACAAGACGGGTGGGCGATTCAAGGTGGATTATTTGATCTAATTGGTCCCAACACATACCTGGTATCCGCTGAAGCGATCGAGAACGGTACTGCTTATCTAATACCAAAAGAAGACATCAGTTCATTTACAGAAGACCTATTCATTAACGTGACTGCTGTTTCTTATGAATCGACCATTGACTCGTTAGACCCTGTTAATGTGACTGCGCTTAGCGATACTAAAACCATCAATATATTCCTTAGAGGTGTGGTGGATGAGCCGATCGTTGTGGATGGGGGCAATGCGCACTGGGAATACGATAGCGATACTAAAGTTATCAGCAATCAATCGGTTCTTAACGAAGATGGTTTGATCCGACTGGATTTTGTTGTCCAAACTTCGGACGACGATGTGTCAGAAGAGATCAACATACTGCTCACTAACATCCCTGAAGGCACTTTGCTGGTGGATGCGTTGGGTCAGCCCGTATCGCTAACGATTGCGTATGTGGATGATGTCACTGGGCCGGTATTCCAAGTCTCTAACGCCCAACTGAATGGCTTGTATCTCAAGCCAGTACCTGACTTCAGTGGTGAATTGGAGCTCACTGTTATTGCTATCTCAACGGAACCTGATGGTGATTCGGGCGAATTCCCGATGACCTTAAAGGTAGAGTTAGCACCTGTCGTTGATCAAGAAGATGGTCAAGTCGTTAGCACTCAAGGCATTGAGGATAGCAAAATAGGTTTGAACCTAGAGCCATCGGTGAATCAAGATGTGGATGGCAGTGAGTCCTTGACGGGGTATGTCATTGATAGCCTTCCTGCTGATCTGACTCTCTATTTTGATGGCAGTGTGATTGAAGTGCCTGCTTCAGGTTTAGATTTAGAGAGTCTATTAGATAGCACAACGCCAACCCTTTCTGAGCTTTTAAACAGCGGCAGATTGTCGGTAACCGCAACCGAAGATTTGAGTGGCACATTCACAATACCAATTACCTATGAAGCGACTGACACCTCGCCAACAGGGGCAACGGACGTAAAAGACATTTCAGGCACAATCAGTGTCACCGTAGATGCGAGAGTCGAATTAGATACTCGTTTAGAAAGTTCTGGGCAAATATACATCAGCGATGATGGCTCACCGGTCAACGTATCGGACGCGGTCACTTTTGTAGATGCTGATATCGATGGCTCAGAGTACTTAGATTACATCTTGATCGATGTGCCTGATGGTTATTCTTTGATTATCGATCACCCTAATGGTGCAGCCCAAGATAGTTCAGGTAACTGGATTATTTCGGCCAATGGGCTGACGAGTGATTCTATTCAGGAACTAGCTCAAGAGATCTTGAGTGGTATGACAATCTCTAGCCCGAATGATACGCCGGTTTTAGATATCGTTGTGCGAGCTCGTGTTATAGATGGCGAAGACTCGAAGTACATTAATACCTCATTTCAAATTCAGATCACCGGGCATGATGGCGGTGGCGGCTCTTGTGACCCTGTGGGACCACCTAGCCCAATCCAACCTGATGGAGAGATTAAGACCCCAGAAGGTGAAGATATCGACTTAACGGGCTTGCTAAATACCGATGTGGCGAGTGACCCTGACAATGAAATTTCTTTCTATATTCCAGCAGACTCACTGCCAGAAGGCGTAGAAATTTCTGGTGATGGTGTGATTGCAGAATACGACGCATCAGGTGAAATTGTTGGTTACTCGATTACTGCTGATGGCTTGTCAAAGTTAACCTTAACCGGGTTAGATGAAGATTTTGCTGGGTGCATCGACTTTACGATAGAGACTATTGAAACCTCGCCATGTAACGGTCAGACCGTCACCACAGAACAGACCATTAGCATTCAAGTTCTACCTGTTGTTGATGACATTACGGTGGAAGCTGACTCCACTACAATTAAAGAAGATACAGCGACAGACCTTAACCTTGAGCTTGTGTTAGGTGACAGTGTCGAAGACGGTCAGCTAATCACTGGGGAGGGCAACAGTGCGACCGGTAAAGAGACCGTTAACTCTTTAACCATTACGGTATCAAACGGAGGAACTCTATCGGAGAGCCCTTCCGATACAGGTTTGTTGGTTGATAATGGTAACGGTACATGGACGGTTACAGACCCTAGCCGATTGAGTGATGTGTTAGTCACACCTCCTGAACATTACAGTGGTGAGATTACCCTGACTGTGACAGCCAATATTACCGATGAGGCTGATTGTGTTACTGAAACCGATACGCAAGATAAAACCACAGTGGTGACTATCACTGTTGAGCCAGTCGCGGATGAGGCTAATTTGGTCACACAAGACATTATTGGTGATGAAGACACTTATATCTCATTGTCCTCACTCAGTGCAGAACTGATTGACCAAGATGGCTCTGAAAATATGTCTTTGGCACTAAAAGGTGTGCCTGAAGGGGCTGTCGTTGCGATAAAAGTGGGGGACTCATATGAGTTGGTTCCAAATAACGGCGCAGATGGCGGTACCTTCAACGGCAACCCTACTTATGAGTGGCAATTAGATCCAAGCCAGTTGGCTAACTTAGTGATTATGCCGCCAAGAGATTTCAGTGGTGATATGGACCTTGTGCTTGAGGCCATCACTCAAGAAATCGGTACCACAGAAATTCGTTATACCGAATCTGAATTTACCGTAGGGGTGAATCCTATCGGTGACAAGGTGGAATTCTTCGACCTACCTGAACAGATGACGGGAAGTGAAGATGAAGGCATTGTTATTCCACTTGATGCGAATAGTTTCGAGACCAACAGTGATGAGTTCTTATTAATTACAGTCACGGTGAATGGGACTTCGGATCCTTCGGGTTTAACTGGGCTCGATAGAATTCGCATTGGTTCTGAAACAAGCTCTTTCACTAATGTTGGCGGCATTATACAAGCTACGATCCTCGTTAAAGCAAGTTCCGTTGATGAGCTTGAGTTCTTTGCTGGAGACGCTTGGGGCAACCTCGATATTACGATCACAGGTCAAACGGTTGACCAAAATACGGTACTCGGTAATTTGGTCACAGATACTGGCGAACCAAGCTCACAAGATATGACTTTGGTGATTACACCAGAGCCCGATGCTCCGTTGCTAAGCCTTGAATACCCATCAATTGTCGCTGAAGCAAGCGGCACGATTCCTCTTGGTTTAGACCTTTCTCTGGTTAACCCTGCCGATTCAGAAGAAGGTTTTATTACCATTTATGACATCCCAGCAGGTTTAACTTTCTCGCATGGTTCTATGGTTGATGGTCAGTATGTCGTGGAATTAGCGGATGTGCCTAATCTAGCGATTACCGGGGGCTACAACAGTGGTGATCAATTTGATCTAACGATTGAGCCATCAGCAGAAATCGGTAATAACCAAGCGGTTGGGCTCCCACAAACCGTATCGGTTGAGTTTGTGGCTGAAGGTGACTCTACGATTACCGCAACAGATGACAATGATTTGCTAATTGGTGGTACAGGCTCGGATAGCTTTGTATTTGAATCTTCAGGTTTAGGCAGTGCAGATTCGCCGAGCTTCGATGTGGTTCAAGATTTTGATGCCTCACCAGACACGGATGCGATTGATTTGTCAGGAATCCTGGGTGGCTTAGGTATCGCGACGGGCATTGGTGCGACACAGTACCTCGATCTAGAAGAATCAACGGAAGGCGTCACGATTTCGATCAAGGCCAATGGAGACGATGACGTCCAACAAAATATCTTGCTCGCCGATGTGACGTATGACGATTTGTATCAGGGTGATAGCAGCAGTGCATTAGAAGCACAAATTTTACAAAAAATGATAGAAGACAATAATTTAACGCTGTAAGTTAGATGTACAGTCTATAAAAGGAAGTTTTAGATTGGTAGAACAAAAAGACAGCTGGCTAGGTTGTGTGGAGTGGTTATGCGAGCATTTTAATGTGCGTAGCCATCCGTCCAAAATAGTGTCTGGCCTACCTTTAGACCAAGGAAGGCTTAATGAGTCCCTTTTCCCAAGAGCGATTGAGAAATCAGGGTTGACTCTGAGTCATGTAAAAAAAGAGTTGCTGACTCAATGTCAGTTTCCGGTTGTTGCTGTGAAATCAGCGACAGGAGCTCCCGTAGTTGTTACCCAAGGCGCTGGTGATGACTTTGATGTTTTAGATTGTGAAACTGATTCTAGTCAGACTATCTCGTTAAAAGAGTTGGTCGCACAAGTCGAATCGTACGTTTGGCAAGTCGGTGCTCAAGCGCTTGATGACGCCCGTGTTCAGGCACATGAGCGCAGTGATAGTAAATCAAATACGCGCTGGCTTTGGCGTGTGGTCAAAGAAGTGAAACCTTGGTACCGAGACCTGTTTATCGCTTCGTTCTTGATTAACGTATTGGCGCTAGTCGTTCCGCTGTTTACCATGAACGTATACGACCGTGTAGTACCCAACCAAGCGTTCAACACACTTTGGGTACTGGCCGCCGGCGTTGGTATCGTGGTTATTTTTGATTGGGTATTGAGAAGCTCACGAAGCTCTGTGACGGACATGGCAGGGCGCTATATAGACAATAAGCTGTCTTCTCAACTATTCTCAAAAGTCCTTGGAATGAAGCTCGAAAACCGACCGCAATCGGTAGGTGCATTCGCACGGCAGCTTCAAGACTTCGACAGCGTAAAAGATTTCTTCACTTCCATTTCTTTGGTGACGTTAGTCGACCTGCCATTCACCTTGCTGTTCCTTTTACTTATCGGGTGGCTTGGTGGTGCGATGATGTTTATTCCTGTCGCTATTATGTTGGTGCTTATCGTGCTCAGCATTGCCATGAAGGGCAAAGTAGAAAAAACGTTTGATGAAACCGCGCGTCTGTCGACACAAAGACAAGCACAGCTGTTCGATTGTTTAACAACACTTCCAGATATCAAGCAGAACAACGCTGAAGGTGTTACTCAAAAGCGTTGGGAGCAGACGATCTCCTCGCTATCTCAATGGCAGACTCAGTCTCGTCATTACTCAAATATCGTGACCCACTCAATTCAATCCAGTCAGCAGATTGTCACCATTACTCTGATCATCTTCGGTGTGTATCAAATCTCAGAGGGCTTGCTAAGTATGGGTGGGTTAATTGCTGTCGTGATGTTGAGCGGGCGAGCGGCGAGTTCTGTGAACCAATTGTCTCTTTTACTGCTGAGATTCCAGCAAACACGTTCTGCAGTCGAAGGACTGAACCAGATAATGGAGCTGCCTCAGGAAGAGTCCAAACACCAAGTGATAGACAAGGGCGACTTTGACGGTGGAGTGAGGCTTGATGAGGTGACCTTCACTTACCCAGAGACGCAAAGCCCTGCATTAAAGGATATCTCACTGGAGATCAAGCCGGGTGAACGAGTTGGCCTTATCGGTGCGGCTGGCGCAGGCAAAACCACACTGTTATCGATTATTGCTCGTCAGTATTTACCGAGTACTGGACAAGTGTTTTATCAAGAAATTGACGGCCAGTTGTGGCCAACCAGTGTCTTGCGAAATGGTATGGGCTGGGTAGGACAAAATACCAACCTTATCTTTGGCAGCGTTTACGATAACGTGACGTTAGGTGCGACGAATGTCGATGAAGAGAAGCTAAGACAGGCATTACAGCAGTCGGGTTTGAACGGCTATATGGGGCGTTTAAGTAATGGCTTGGAAACGCCAGTTGGTGAGGGCGGCCGGTTGCTCTCTGGAGGCCAACGTCAAGCTGTTGCCATTGCAAGAGCACTCTACCGCTGTCCAAAACTTTTGATTATGGATGAACCAACCAGCGCGCTAGATAATCAAGCGGAAATTCAGTTCTTCAATGCACTGCAAAGCATGCCGAGAGAAACGTCTATGCTGATCAGCTCGCACAAATCTTCCTTCTTGATGATGTGCGATCGCGTGATTGTTCTAGATAAAGGTCAGATAGTCGCGGAAGGTGAGCCCAAAGATATTTTATCTCTGCAGAAGAGAAGCGTATCCAAAGGAGCGAGCCGCTTTAAGACGGTTTCAGTGGTAAAGGGAGGTCGTAATGAGTAACGATATTCAATGGACCAATAACCACTTGGCGTTCCGCTCACGTAAGTTGATTTGGCTAAGTGCGCTGTTGATTGTGTCGATCATTGGCTGGGCGACGTGGGCAACGCTCGAAGAAGTGGTGATTGGTGAAGGTAAAGTGGTGCCGAGTCTTTCAGTACAAACGATTCAGAGCTTAGAAGGCGGCTTGGTTCAAGAGATCATGGTGCGACAAGGCCAATCTGTGGTGAAAGGTCAGCCTCTGGCGAAGTTAGAAGATACGCGTTTTAAAGCGGCATTTTTAGAGTCTGCTCAACAAGCGGATACCTTACTGGCTCAGCAATCAAGGCTAAGAGCTGAACTCTCAACCGTGGTGTTAAACAACGATGCTAAAGAGTGGTACGAGCGAGTGGTATTGGTGCCACAAGACATTGCCGTTGATGTATCAAGCCATCCTGCATTAATGAACGCCAAAGCGAACTACCTTGAGCGCTTGGGGCAATTGAAGTCGGAGCTGGAAGAGGCGGCATTGCGTATTGAGCAACAAGCTCAGGCTCGTGTTGATACGTTGAATAACATTCAGACTCTTGAGAGCAGCTTAGATATCGTGATTCGAGAGCGCAACATGCTCAAAGATGTGGTGGCCAGTGGTGCGGTTGCAGAAGTTGAGTTATTAAAACTGAATCGTGACGTGGTGAAGCTTAAGGGTGATATTGCGAGCTCAAGAGTGGCAGCTCAGAAACAGATGGCGGCGTACTCAGAATCTATTGCCGATCACCGCAGCATCGCATTGGATTTTAGAACCAAGGTGCAAGGTCAGCTCAACGAAGTAACCAGTAAAATCGCACAACTTAACGAAAGCCAACAGGCAATCGCGGACCAACTGAAGCGGACGGAAATCGTAGCGCCAGTCGACGGCACGGTGAAAGAGATCTTTGTTCGCACCATCGGTGGTGTTGTGCGCCCTGGTGAGCCGATTATTGAGCTGATCCCATCCAACAGTCAGCTGATTGTGGAAGCTAAGATCTCCCCGCAAGACATTGCATTCGTTCACAAAGGATTAGGGGCAACGATCAAGTTCTCGGCTTACGACTTTGTAATTTATGGCGGGTTAAAAGGTGAAGTGACTTACGTGAGCGCCGATGCCTTGCAAACTGAAGACGGCAACGCGTATTACCGAGCCCATATTCAATTAAACGAAGACCAGCAACAAAACTCTGCCTTTAGCATTATCCCAGGGATGCAAGTGGCGGTTGATATCTTAACCGGTGAAAAAACAGTATTGAGTTATTGGTTGAAACCTATTTTACGAGCTAAGGAAAACTCACTTCGCGAGCGATGAAGTGCGTCAAGCATAAATATAAAAGGAAGTGTAATGCATTCAAAATTCTTACTCTCTTCTTGCTTACTAATGAGCGGGCTTTCTCAAGCTGCCTCATTAGAAGAATCAGTGGCATTTGCCATTGACTATAGTCCAGAGATATTGGCGCAGTACTCCAGATACCAATCGGTAATACGAGACGGAGATGCGGCGAGTGGCTTGTATATGCCACAAGTCAATTTATATGCAGCAGCGGGTTATGAAGAGACTCGCTATAACAGTGGCAGCAAGCTTGATACCGACGACCGAGGTCTAACACGAACAGAAATTGGCGTTAAAGTCTCTCAGCTACTGTTTGATGGTTTCAAAACGACCTCGAATGTCGACCGTTTAACTTACGAAGCGGAAGCCGAGCGTTTAACGCTGATTTCTCGTGCTGAAAATGTGTCACTGGATGTGGTTCGAAACTATCTTGATATTCTGAAAGCAGAGACGCTTTTGGAGCTTTCTAAACGTAACGTGAAAGAGCACCAAGAGATCTATCAAGATATCCAGGATAAAAAGAGCAAAGGTTTAAGTAGTAATTCAGACTTAGCTCAGATCTCGGCTCGTGTCGCGACGGCACAATCTTCATTGATCGCGGCTCAAAACAATCTGTTTGATTTGCAGACCCAGTACCTACGTTTAGTGGGCAAGCCTGCGGTGAACTTGGTGTATCCACGTTTTGATTACGCTCTGTTACCAAGTTCTGCTGAAGTTGCTCTTGAACAGGCTGTCGAGAATCACCCGGAAATCAAAGCCTCTTTGCTTGATATTGATGCGGCTCGTAAAGAGATGCGCCGCGAGAAAGGGGATTACTACCCAGAACTAAAACTCGAGCTTCATGCGAACAAGAATGACAACGTGTCTAACCCACCAGGTGGTGTCGACGAAGATGCGCGAATCATGCTGACCATGGATTACGATCTGTTTAATGGTTTTTCTACAGATTCACGTGTCGAATCATCAGCGTGGCGCGTAGAAGAGGCTAGAGCGATTCGAGTCAGAACTGAACGCGAAGTGAAAGAGGGGACTCAACTCGCTTGGAATGCTTACAAAATGCTCGAACAGCAAAAGTCTTTGCTTCAACAGAACGTCGATGCTGCCAAAATAGCCGAGCTAGGTTATATCCAGCAATTTAATGTCGGCAGACGAAGCCTACTGGATGTTCTCGATGCCAAGGTCGAGGTTTTCTTAGCTCGACGAAATTTCATCAGCACTGAATACGATCAGACATTAGCGGCATACCGAGTATTGAATGCGATGGGTATGTTGACCTACGCATTGAGGGTTGAACACCCAGAAGAGTGGCAAGGGGAGAACAAGTAATGAAACATTTTAAACTCGCACTACTTAGTTCTATTTTGTTGATGGGCTGTGCAGAAACGCCAGACACCACCATGACTCGCCACCAAATTGATGATTTAGCGGATAACGACCGTGATGGTGTCATCAACCAACGAGACCTGTGTGCAGACACACCTGAAGGCGTAACCGTTGATATCAAAGGCTGTGCTAACTGGAAGATCGTAGAAGACGTTGAAGTGCTCAGCGTGGCATTTGATTTCGATAAGCACGACCTTAAACCAGAGCATACAGCGGTGTTGAATGAGCTAGTTCGTTTGCTTGGTGAGCAACCGGACGCTTCAGTAACCTTGGTGGGTGATACCAGCTCAGAGGGTACCAACACTTACAACAAGGCATTGGCTAAGAAAAGAACGGGCGTTATCCGAGACGCACTGATCGACCGCGGAATCGATAGCAAGCGTATCTTTGAGCAAGAATTTACGCAGATTACCAGCCTAACTCAGCATCTTCACAAGCGTAAACGTAGAACCATTGCTGTGTTAAAAACCGAGAGTATGGAAGTGAATCCATCTTGGAATATTTTCACCTCAGAGATGCAGCTAGATAGTAACAGTGACGTTGAATCTAAGATAATGATTGACCCGGAAGGAGGCCAGTAATGAAGAGTCTATCGAATAAATCTGGCTTACTGCTTGCCACTATACCGGTCCTTTTCTCACCAGTAATATTAGCGAATGACGTCACTGAGATCGGCTTAGTCGCTATTGAGCCTAATATGGAAGCCTTGGTTGAAGACTTGCTTAAGAGTCAAGAGATCGACTTGGAGCTTTTGTTGAGTGACAGCGTGGCAGAACAAATGATCATGCAGCGTTCGCGTGTGGGTATTACTTCGAAAAAGTGGACCGACAAAGAGATGGCAAGGTTTGACATGCGCTATGGCTATAGACCGACAGAGCTTATGTTTACTGCCGATGTGATTGCGATTCTGGCCAATGAGGATAACCCTGCTACATCCATTACGGTTGCTGAACTTATCGATGTGTTTGGATGCTCGAATGATCCTAAGCACCCTAAATGGTCGTCAAGTAGTGATGCTCGCAACGGCGAAAGCCTCGACACTCATATGTTGCCTTTCGCCATTGACCATAACTTGAAAGGCCATACCACCTTTTCGAGTTGGGTTGAGTGCGGAACCGATGGAGAATATGCACATACTCAATTCCTATCGGACTTGCCGCATCTTATAAACAAGATTGAAGACGAAGAGGCGGCGATTGGTTACACCGTATACTCAGATCAAATCTCTGATGTGAAATGGCTAAGTGTTGTCGATAACTTAGGGGTAAATTACGACCTTAACAAAGAGACCATCCTCTCTGGGCGTTACCCATTAGCGACTGTGTACTATATGTATTTGAACATCCCGGCTCACCGCAAAGGGTTTACTGAACAAGAGAAATTCTTTATTGACCTAACCCTTTCAGAAGCTCATCAAGGCGTGTTGAACCAATACGGTTTCATTAGTTTGCCGCCAGAAGCTATTCAACGTAACAAAGTGAGATTGTCGCTTGAAGAGCCTGTTATTGAAGGTGGATATAAATAATTGGTACGATATATTGTAACTATCGTGGGAGAGTGATATTCTCTCTTTCGTAATGGTTCTCAACGTGACGGATTACGTTATTCGGTGATGAGTTTATCTAGCGGGCATGTATGCCCGTTTTTTTTCGCCTAAAATTTGCGACTCAACAGGTTGCTGGTTGATTGGTCACGTATAATGAGTCACGTCTAGTGATTTGAATAAGCAACATTAATGAAAAGTCTTTCTGCCCTCACCATACTCTTAGCTCTCAATATATTGTCTTTCTCTGTATACGCGAGTGAAAGCTGGTGGCTGCGAACCGTGTTTAACACGAGTCCCTCTCAGCCTAGTTCCCAGCACTATATTAACGACATAGATTTAATGGATTGTGGTGAAGTCGAAGGCACTCAGTTGTGCAGTGACCTAACGCAGTACTACGATCTTGATGTGTATGTAGAGTTGGACTTAAGAGAATTAAGTGTCGAAGCCGTTCGTTTCACCCTGCCATATTCCAAATTAAGTTATACCAAACTTCAAGCTTACCTACGCCAAGATGGTTTTGCGCTCAGTTCAATTCGTATTGGGGAAGATGAGTTCGATGTTGTGAGCCAACTTGAGCAGGCAGAAAGGGAAGGAGTAAGTGCTGACATCGTGGACAAGCGGTTGATCGAGTTTATGAATGGTTCGCACAACTCTTCGGAGCAAATAAGCCGGTGGAATGTCCCTAATGTTGAATCACCTTGGGTTGAGGTCATTAGCGATGGTGCGAGTCTGACCGTGGAACTTAATCGCTTTTAATCACTCAAATTTATAGAAAGTGTTATTTTTCATTCGAGTAAACCACCTTTTTCGTAGAACGCCTGAGAGTCAGACAGCAAGCTATTATTGATTTGAGTGTTGGTTTTTCTGTTGCTCTCACAGTTTTAGCAAGCGTTTACCTTTGCCATTTGTTAAACGTTGAGCCCTCGGTAAAACGAGCATAGGATACGCTCAGTATTGATAAAGGAGACAACCCATGGTTGCAAAAGTAACGATAGCGCCACAAGGCCCAGAACTTTCTGAGTTGGTGCAAGGATACTGGCGTACAGCAGAGTGGGGCATGACCCCGCAACAACGCCTGACTTTCCTGAAGCAACATATTGATCTTGGTATCACAACGGTTGATCACGCGGATATTTACGGTAACTACCAATGTGAAAAGTTATTTGGTGAGGCATTGGCGCTTGAACCAAGCCTTCGTGATGATATTCAAATCGTCACCAAGTGCGATATTAACCTATGTGGTGACCACACTCCTGATCGTAAGATCAATCACTATGACACCAGCGCGCAGCATATTTACCAATCAGTAAATAACTCGCTAGAGCGTTTAGGTGTTAACGATATCGACGTATTGTTGATTCACCGCCCAGACGTATTGATGGATGCAGATGAAGTAGCAGAAGCGTTCGCAGAGCTACACAAAGTAGGTAAAGTTAAGCACTTCGGTGTTTCTAACTTTTCACCGCGTCAGTTCGAACTTCTTCAATCTCGCCTTGGTAAGCCGTTAGTGACCAACCAAGTTGAAATCAACCCATTGAACTTCGAAGTGGCTCATGATGGCACGCTAGATCAACTGCAGATGAACCGCACTCGCCCGATGGCGTGGTCTTGTCTTGGTGGTGGTAGCATCTTTAGTGGTGACTCAGCACAAGCGGTTCGCGTTCGTGATGAGCTAGAAGCGATTCGTCAAGAAGTGGGTGCAGACAGCATTGACCAAGTGATTTACGCTTGGGTTCGTCGTTTACCATCGAATCCGATCGCGATTATTGGTTCAGGTAAGATTGAGCGCGTTAAGACTGCAGTTGATGCACTGAAAATCGAACTGACCCGCGAACAATGGTATCGCGTGTGGGTAGCTTCTAAAGGCCACGGTGTGCCATAGAAAGCAATTCGTATAGAAGTCAAAGCCAGCTATGTAAGCTGGCTTTTTGCTTTTTGGGTAGGAGGCCTTTTAATTTCGAAAAGGCTATTTCAGAATTACTTATTCGTTGTATGGCGGGGGAGTGGCTACCGAGTATTCTTGAAGCTCACTAGTCCAGCTAAATCCATTCGATAGGTTTTTTGTCCCAGATACCATGATTCCATCAACCGCGTTGTAAAGCAGGTAAGGTGCGTTACTTAAATCACCTTCGATGTTGTAGTAGTGGCAGTATGAAAAGTATTTCGATCTTTGATGTATATACATTTGATAACCAGCATCACGAGCCGCTATCAACTCACTTTCCTTAACCGTTTCCCCATTTTTCCAACCACCGCTACCAAAGTTGATATCTTCGAAATGATCGCTGTTGACGATGTCTTGAAACAGTTCGTAACAGCCTCTCGCATTGTTAATATCTCTACGCACACCCGCATTGCTATTACGCACTGGGTAGCAACTACCCGAGAAGTTCGAGTAAATGCCGTCGATATTGAAATCTGAAGTGTCCTGTCCTCGTAATTCGGTTACATCTCCACCTCGAGCTAGACATGCCCCTTGATAGATTTCAGCACCTGCGCGGAAGTTATCAAACAGTGCTCGGCTAGTCGCTTCTCTTGCATCATCTGTAATAGACAAAAAGCGCGGAGCGGCGACCACTGCGATAACGGCGAGTATGACAATAACGACGATCAGTTCCAAAAGCGTGAAGCCTTTTTGTAACGGTGATCTTTTCATACTGTTCAATCCTCAGGGGTAAATTACACTTTATAGTATCCCGTATTTTAATCGTAATTAACACTGCCAACTGATAAATATTTGTTATGGTTGTTTGTTCGTTCAAAACTGTGATTAAGGTGGAATAATTTTCAAAAACACTCATAATGCACTCTGTTTTTCACCAGTTGGATATTTCCATTGAGCACTTCAAAATTCTCTTCAATCGCCCTTAAACCTGAGCTTCTGCATACGTTGGATTCTCTTGGTTATACTGAAATGACGCCGATCCAAGCGTTAAGTCTTCCTACTATCCTAAATGGCAAGGACGTTATCGGTCAGGGTAAAACGGGTTCAGGTAAAACAGCTGCTTTTGGTTTAGGTGTGCTACAAAACCTGCGCGTTAAGCGTTTCCGTGTTCAGTCTTTAGTGTTATGTCCGACTCGTGAACTGGCAGACCAAGTAGCAAAAGAGATTCGCACTCTTGCTCGTGGCATTCACAATATTAAAGTGCTGACACTATGTGGCGGTATGCCAATGGGGCCACAGATTGGTTCACTAGAGCATGGCGCGCACATTCTTGTAGGTACACCTGGTCGTATTCTTGATCACCTAGAGAAAGGCCGCATTGACTTGTCTGAGCTGAACACGCTTGTGTTAGATGAAGCGGACCGCATGCTAGAGATGGGCTTCCAAGACGCGTTGGATGCAGTTATCGATGCAGCACCAAAAGAACGTCAAACTCTGCTATTCAGTGCGACTTTCCCTAAGCAGATCAAATCTGTTGCAGACCGCATCATGCGTAACCCTGAAATGGTGAAGGTTGAATCAACGCACGATCACTCAAGCATCCAACAACACTTCTACAAGTTAGAAGGTTCTGAAGCCCGTGATGACGCTCTAGAGTTGCTGTTACTTCATCACCAACCAGAATCTGCGGTTGTGTTCTGTAACACTAAGAAAGAAGTACAGAACGTAACTGACGAACTTAGCCACCGCGGCTTCAGTGTTATCGAGCTGCATGGCGACATGGAACAGCGTGAACGTGACCAAGCTTTGGTCCAGTTCTCAAACAAAACCATCTCGATTCTAGTGGCGACAGATGTTGCGGCTCGTGGTCTAGATGTTGACAACCTAGACGCAGTATTCAACTTCGAGTTATCTCGCGACCCTGAAGTTCACGTACACCGAATTGGTCGTACAGGTCGTGCTGGTAGCAAAGGCGTCGCTATTAGTTTCTTTAGCGAAAAAGAGATGTACCGTGTTGCTCAAATTGATGAGTACATGGACATGCCGATTGAGCCATCTGAGTTACCGGCAAAACCAATTGCTAAGCCTTACTACTCAAACATGGTAACCATCCAGATTGATGGTGGTAAGAAAGCTAAACTTCGTGCGGGTGATATTCTTGGTGCATTGACTGGTCAAGGTGGTATCGATGGTAAATCAGTAGGTAAGATCAACTTGTTTGCAATGCGTGCTTACGTTGCTGTAGAACGCTCTGTCGCTAAAAAAGCACTGAACAAGATCGAATCAGGTAAAATGAAGGGGCGTCAATTCCGCGCCCGAATTCTGAAGTAATTCGAGATTCTAGCCCTTTACTGTCACGTTAAGCGCGGTGCAGTAAAGGGTCTTTCACAATGGGTTGGTCTATTGACCCATTATATAAGACGATTAACCAACTCTCTATTCATCAGGTCTTATCGAATAAAGGTCATTCAGATGTTTCCCTTCGTTAAGATACCAAGTCATCGCTTCTTGTCGGTTGCTTGCTAATATTGTGATGGTGGTTACTTTCCCATCGTCAAAATAGCAAAGCTCGTATTCCAACGAGCTGGTATTCTCAGGAATAGCGGCCATAGCGTGCCTCCCAAATACTGATCATTCAATACTCATTCAACCTAAACAAAAATATTGACTGTTTGTACTAGGTTGCGAGTAATAAAAGCTGAATCTCATCACTACTATTAATATATTTTATTTTAATCATTTGCCGAAATTACTTATTTGGCAAGGCCAAGTCTCAAATTATCTCAAAGTTTTACGAGAACTTGCTTTTATAGCTAATGTTATAAGGTCAAGATTAAATCTATCAGTTCGCTTGTGTTTGCTGATGAGTAATAGGCTGTGAGAGGGTGTAATGAGAAAATGGCGTTGGTTACTTCTATTGGGTTGTTTCCTATTTGTCGGATGCGGAACTAAATTCGCATATAACAATATCAGCTGGTTTGCGGTGAGCTATATAGAAGACTTTGTTTCGTTATCCAATAGCCAAGAGTCTGAGTTAGAAGCGCGCTTAGATTCATTGCAAGCATGGCATAAAGAAACTCAGCTACCACTTTATATTGAACAGATAGAAGTGCTGCAAAGTATTAATCGTTCAGAGTTGAGCCCCGCTTTTATTGTTGAACAAAGTGAGCAAATAAAAAATCACATTCGAACCATCGTTAATAAATTCTCTCCTGACATTTACGCGTTAAGTATGCAACTTAACCCTAAACAAGGTAGCGAATTCTTAAAGAACTTTAGAAAAAAGCAGCAAGAGTTTTACGAAGAGAGATTGTCTTTGAATGATGATGATTCTAGAGAGCGATATCGCGAGCGAATAGAGGAACGACTTGAGCGATGGTTAGGATCGGTATCAAAAGAACAACAACAGATCATTGTGGCTTGGTCTCAAGAGTGGATAAATACCAATAATAGCTGGCGAGAGTATCAAAATAATACTTATCAAGATCTCACTCTACTGATGGAAAAGAAGAGTGACTTGCACATCTCTCAGCCGATTATTATGAAGTTGCTTTTGAACAATGAGTCTTATTACCCTGACGGTTTGGAATCTCAACTTAACAAGAATATGCAGATATCCGCCAAGTTTTTAGTGGATATCGCAGCGGTAAGTAGTGATAAGCAATGGTCTTATTTCATGAATGAATTAGAGAGCCTTGAGTCAACATTGATTACCTTGCAAGAGTAGGGCGCAAGTAAGCCTTGCCAATAAAAGAAAAGGCTACTCTAGAAATATAGAGCAGCCTTTACTTATTCTAATTATTGCGAATGCACTTAACCTCGGCTGCTCATCAAGAGCTTTGGAATTGCACCTTTGGCTGTCTTCGATATTTTCTGCATCAACTGGAAGCTAGGTTGATGTATACCGTGGTCACTCTGCAGCTCATCAATCATTAATAACCATAGTCTTGCTGTCATCTCTGAATCGGCTAACGCTCTGTGGAAAGTACCATCGTTGTCGCTATTCTTGAAACGCACAAGGTCACCTAACTTATGAGTCGGTGCGTCTTGGATAAGACGACGAGCGATCAGCATTGAGCATGCAAATTGTCCATTGTAATCACGACCAATATTTTCTAACTCTGCATCAAGAAAGCGCTTATCAAATGAGGCATTATGAGCGACTAATTGGCTGTCTTGAATGAAGTCTGCAAATTCATCCATCACTTCTCCACAGCTTGCAGCAGTGCTTAACATACGATTAGTGATTCCGGTATAGCCCTCAATGAACCCACTCACGCGAAATCCCGGGTTCATCAGTTGTTGAAAGGTGTCGACCACTTCGCCGTTAACAAGTTTTACGGCACCAATTTCTATCGCTCGATCGCCCATACTCGGGGACAAGCCAGTGGTTTCGAAATCGAGAACGATAACGGAGTCTGCTGAGTGTGGAGCCATGGTGTTTCCTAATAACTGTTTATCTGTATCGCTTTATATAAGCGTTGGTATTGCCTTCGGTGTAGCCAGCTTATTGTGGGTTATCACTGATACTGAGCTCAGTGTAACCTGTCGAATCATCATACTCTCTGCTGAAGGTCAAGGTATCGTAGCGATGAAGAATCAATTCAGCGGTGGTTGCGATGATGGTTCCTTCAAGTAAATGGCCACCAATCACATCGCCATTCTCATCAGCTACCGAAATGTGAACGTGCTGGTGGTTCGGCGTTAGCGTTGCCATGACAGACACAATTTCGAACGGTGCTTGAATTAACTTTGTATGGTTTGCGTTTGCTAAGCGAATATTGAGTTGGGAAACACAGCCCACACAAGATGCAATAGATCCCGCTGCGACGTTATGTTTGGTCACTAGCTTTTGTAGCTCAAGCTTTAAGTCTTGGCCTCGGGTTAATCGTGTTGCAATTGGGGTGATCATTGGCTTCCCTCTAACTCTCTCTGGTCTAAAGAACAAAACGAAGCCTTAGTTGGCTTCGTTTTGTCATAATTTGGCAATACGCTGTGGCTTTAAATCAAGCTAGGCTAATTACTTGCCTTCTTTTTCTTGCTGTTCTCTTTTCTTCTTAGGAACAAAGTTCAGCACCGAAATAGGCACTTCTTTACGTGGTTCGAAACCTTCAACCACGCGGCGTTCAATCAAGTGACCAAGGCGCTTTTCAATAATGCATAGGTTCTTGAAGTTGTCTTTTGATAAGAAAGAGATCGCTTCACCTGTTGCATCAGCACGGCCTGTACGACCAATACGGTGAACGTAGTCGTCTGCTGGGAAAGGCATATCGTAGTTAACAACACGTGGTAGGTTATCGATATCAATACCACGTGCAGCAACGCCCGTTGCCACTAGGAACTTAAGGTGACCTTTCTTAAAGTCCGCTAAGATCTTTTCACGAATCGCTTGGCTACGTCCACTGTGGAACGCCTCAGCTTGAATGCCACGTTTCTCAAGTTGAGCAACCAATTTTGCAGCACCATGCTTGGTTTCGATGAAGATAAGCGCTTGATCCCAGTTACCTTCAGTAATCATGTGGCTCAGTAGTGCCGATTTACGGTCTTTATCTACTGTTACTAGCCATTGCTCAATGTTCGCTTTCGAAGCATCTGTCTTGGCAATTGAAATCTCTTCAGCGTCACTGATTGCACTTTTCGCTAGTGCACGTACTGGTGTCGAAAGGGTTGCTGAGAACAGCAGGTTCTGCACATCTTGCGGTAAGCGAGCGATGATCTTGTTGATGTCTTCGATGAAGCCCATGTCTAGCATACGGTCTGCTTCATCCAGTACTAACACTTCAACTTCATCAAAGTGCACCGCGCGCTGTCCGTACATGTCGATCAAACGTCCTGGTGTTGCCACTAGAATATCAACACCTTCAATCAGACGATCTTTTTGATGTTGGTAGGAGACACCACCGTACATTGCTAAAGACGTTAGGTTTAGAAACTTCGCGTACTTCTTGATGTTTTGCTCAACCTGAACCGCCAACTCACGCGTTGGTGTAAGGATCACCGCACGGATGCGTTTCTTACGTTGCGTTTCACCTTTACTTAGCATTTCTAAGATAGGGAGAACAAAGCTCGCAGTTTTACCTGTACCTGTTTGTGCTGCCGCAATAAGGTTCTTACCAGAAAGTACAATCGGAATTGCTTTTTCTTGAATAGAGGTTGGCTTCTCGTAGCCTTGTTTTGCAACGGCTTTAACAATAGGTGAGCTTAATCCAAGCTTGGAAAATGGCATAAGTTTCTCGGTATGGTTTGGCTAAATAGCGATGGAAAGGTTCAACAATCTTATACAAGGATAAGATTAATGGCGGCATTCTACCATGTTGCTTGTGTACTACTAGCAACATAGACACTTTAGTTGGATAATACTGGCTCAATTAAGACGACGATAAGACAGGGAAGTATGGAAATTACACCAGATGAACGCGAAGCCGTATATAAAACGATTTTTTCTCGCCGAGATGTTCGTGGTCAGTTTCTTCCTGATGAGATCCCTGAAGACGTATTGATACGTGTGTTAACTGCGGCGCACCATGCGCCTAGCGTTGGCTTTATGCAACCTTGGGACTTTGTCGTTGTTCGTGATATCGAAACCAAGCAGCAGATCAAAGCGGGCTTCAATCAAGCGCATGCAGAATCCGCTGAAATGTTCACCGATGAAAAGCAGGCGATGTATAAGCGCTTAAAGTTGGAAGGTATTGTTGAATCACCTATCGGCATCTGCGTGACATGCGATCGCAATCGAACTGGAAAGGTTGTGCTCGGCAGAACCATTAAACAAGAGATGGATTTGTACAGCACAGTCTGTGCAGTTCAAAACTTATGGCTTGCGGCAAGGGCAGAAAACCTAGGGTTAGGGTGGTAAGTATCCTTCACGACTCAACACTACGTGATGCTCTAGATATCCCAGAGAACATCGATATCGTTGCGTATTTGTGTATCGGCTACGTTGATCACTTCAAAGATAAACCAGAACTTGAAACCATGGGTTGGCTACCAAGAAGAGATGTCAACTCGGCGATTCATGAAGGGAAGTGGAACCCTAAGCAGTTAGAGGCAGATGAAAAGTAACGGCTGCGCTAGGATAGCTAATATTAAGATCTAAAAAAGGGCTCATTGAGCCCTTTTTGATATTTGTTTTAGACCGTTAACTGAGCTCTTAAGCGATTTCGATCTTCTCAGCTTGGTTCTGTTCTGCCATAGACAGTGCAAGTGCTTCTGCAACCTTAATACCGTCGATACCAGCAGACAGGATACCACCTGCGTAACCTGCGCCTTCACCTGCAGGGAAGAAGCCCTTTAGGTTGATGCTTTGGAAGTCTTTGCCACGCTTGATACATACCGGAGAAGACGTACGAGTCTCAACACCCGTTAGTAGGCCGTCTGGCGTAGAGAAACCTTTGATCTTCTTCTCGAACGCTGGGATTGCTTCACGAATCGCTTCGATTGCAAAGTCAGGCAGCGCTTTTGAAATGTCCGTTAGGTGGATACCCGGTGTGAATGATGGTTGTACATCACCCAGAGCACTTGGATCGCGACCTTTCAGGAAGTCGCCAATTTTCTGTGCTGGAGCATCGTAGTTCTCGCCACCTAGTACAAACGCGCCGCTTTCTAGTTCACGTTGTAAACGGATACCCGCTAGAGCGTCACCTGGGTAATCGCGTTCTGGATCGATACCAACAACGATTGCGCTGTTTGCGTTACGTTCCGCACGAGAGTATTGGCTCATACCGTTAGTTACAACGCGACCTTCTTCAGAGGTTGCTGCAACCACAGTACCACCTGGGCACATACAGAAGCTGTATACAGTGCGGCCATTCTTGCAGTGGTGAACCAGTTTGTAGTCCGCAGCACCTAGAATTGGGTTGCCTGCGTTCTTACCAAAACGAGCTTCATCAATCATTGACTGTTTGTGTTCGATACGGAAACCAACAGAGAAAGGCTTCGCTTCCATGTAAACGCCACGGTCGTGTAGCATTTCGAACGTGTCACGAGCACTGTGGCCAACAGCTAGTACAACGTGGCGAGACTTAATCTCTTCACCGTTAGAAAGCGTTAAGCCTGTGATTTGACCGTCTTCCATGTGAACGTCGTCTACGCGAGTACTGAAGCGAATTTCACCACCTAGCTCAATGATAGAAGCGCGCATTTTCTCGATCATGGTAACCAGCTTGAAGGTACCGATGTGCGGCTTACTTACGTATAGAATTTCTTCTGGTGCGCCAGCTGCAACGAACTCTTCGATTACTTTACGGCCGTAGTGTTTTGGATCTTTTACTTGGCTGTATAGCTTACCGTCAGAGAATGTACCAGCGCCACCTTCACCAAACTGTACGTTTGATTCCGTGTTCAAAGTGCGCTTACGCCAGAAACCAAAAGTATCTTTAGTACGTTCACGAACTTCTTTACCACGCTCAACGATGATTGGGTTGAAACCCATTTGAGCAAGCACTAGACCAGCGAATAGACCACAAGGGCCAAAGCCGATAACAACAGGGCGCTCAGTTTGATTCTCAACAGCTTTAGCGACAAACTTGTACTCCATGTCAGGAGTCACTTTTACGTGTGGGTCGCTGATAAAGGCTTCTAGTAGCTCAGCTTCGTTTTCAACGAGAACGTCCAGCGTGTAGATAAGCAGGATCTTTGATTTCTTACGAGCATCGTAGCCACGTTTAAAGATATTAAAAGAGATAACCTGATCTGAGTTGATGCCAAGCTTCGCTTCAATCGCTTCTTGAATGGCAGACTCTTCGTGGTCTAGTGGAAGTTTAATTTCGGTTAAACGTATCATTTCGATGTCTCGTTCTTATAGGTGTCTTAGCTAGACCGCTTCTAGTGAATGCAGAGTTTGGTGTAACACTGATGTTGGGAAGAAGCGATAAGCTCACAATGGCGCGCATTTTACGAGAATTTGATTTATCTGTCATACTAATTTGGAAACATGAAGCAAATAGACATGATATTAGAGCCGTATGATGTTGAATTTTGCTTTGGGATGAGTATTATCCCCATTCTTCAATTTTGACTAACTTATAGAGCAGAGCATCATGGCATTTGTCGTAGGCGATAATTGTATTCAATGTAAATACACAGACTGTGTGGCAGTGTGTCCCGCAGATGCGTTCCATGAAGGCCCAAATTTCATGGTAATTAACCCAATCGAATGTATTGATTGTGGCTTGTGTGTACCTGAATGTGATGCTCAAGCGATCTTCCAAGAAGATGAGTTGCCAGAAGATCAAAAGATCTTTATCGAAGTGAACGCAGAACTTGCTGAGATTTGGCCTGTGCAAACAGAAGTAAAACCAGCGATGGATGATGCGGAAAAGTGGAATGGTGTGCCTGATAAGTTGGCAATGCTAGAGAAATAATCCTTAAAAGCTCAAATAAAAAGGCGTACTGATTTAATCAATACGCCTTTTTTAATATCTGCACACTGCTTGTTAGTCAGTGAGTGAATGAGCTCTAACTATGTTGACGACGCATATTGTCAAGAATGATACCTGTCGCCATTGCTACGTTTAGAGATTCAGCGCCACCGAATGCTGGAATGGTGATTTTGTCCGTCACGAACTTAGCCGCATGTTCACGGATACCGTGAGACTCGCTGCCCATCAGCAAAATGCCATTTGCAGTGAAGTCAGTCTTATGAACACTTTCACCTTCTAAAAACGCGCCGTAAACTGGCAGGTTAGCTTGCTCTAAGTAAGCCGGTAAGTCTGTTTGGCTTACGTGTACTCGGCCAAAGCTACCCATGGTCGCACTGATCGTTTTAGGATTGTATGGGTCAGCGCAATCGCTGCTCGCAACGATATGCTTAATGCCATACCAGTCTGCTACGCGAATGATCGTACCTAGGTTGCCCGGGTCAGATACACCATCAAGCGCGATCATCAAACCTGTCGCTTCCGGTAATTCAACCTTTGGAATCTCAACCACGGCAATTGCCGCATTGTTACTGACCAAAGTACTCGCTTTGGTTAGATCGTCTAGCGAGGCTTCAACACAATCAAACTCAATCAGTGATGCGTGATTTTCAGATAAGAAATCAGCAGTAGCAAAGACGTTCTTCACGACTAAGTCACTATTGAATAGCTCAAGAACGTTCTTTTCACCTTGAACTAGAAACAGGCCGTGGGCTTTACGTTGTTTCTTTTGGCCCAAAGCACGAAGGAGTTTTAATTGGTTTTTTGAAATCATGTTTTTATCCTAGATATAAGCCCGCGCATTATAGAGCAAAGGTTAGATAACCAAAAGTGCGATAAGCTAATGCGATCCATATAAAAGCAAAAGCGACCCACTGAAAAAACAAAAGCGCACTAAATAGTGCGCTCTTATAGGGTCAACTTAAGCTCAACAGAACCTGATAAGCTTAGCCTACTGCTTAATACGGTACAGGATAGCGCTTAAAGACGGTGTTGATATCAGTCAGAATCTCTTCAGAAAGCGGCTTGCTGAACGCTGCTATGTTCTCTTTGAGCTGTTCCATGGTGGTTGCACCAATAATGGTTGAGGTAACGCCATCCACTTGGTTACACCATGCTAAGGCGAGCTGACTCGGCGTGAATCCATGAGCGTTTGCCACTTCTACGTAGCCTTTAACTGCTTCATTAGCCAATTCAGTATCACGGAAAATGCCTTTGCGCTGCATGCAAGTCCAACGGCTGCCTTCCGGCCTTGCGCCATCAATGTATTTGCCACTAAGCATACCGGCCGCCAAAGGTGACCACGGTAAGTAAGCGACGTCTTCATGCACGCAGTTTTCAATCAAATATGGCCAGTCTTTCGTGTGTAGCAGGCTGAATTCATTTTGGATAGAGACCATACGCGGCAAGTCATGCTTCTCGGCTAACTTTAGGTAAGTGTTAATGCCCCAAGTGCTGTCATCGGATAGACCAACGTGGCGGATTTTGCCGGCTTTAATACAGCTTGCCAGAGCTTGTAAGATCTCCAACATTTCAGCTTCATGCTGTTGTCGGTCGATGTCGCTAAAACGAATCTGATTCGGGAAATGTTTACCGAAGTGAGGTGTTGTGCGATTTGGCCAGTGAAGTTGGTACAGATCGATGTAGTCTGTTTGCAAACGCTTTAGTGATGCATCAACTGCGGCGATCACCGCTTCACCTGTGATAGGGCCACCGTTACGGACCCAAGGTAAGCCAGGGCCGGCAATCTTACTGGCAATGATCAACTCTTGGCGACGCTTTGGATTGCGTGATAACCAGTCACCGATAATCGTTTCGGTTTTGCCATAGGTGTCAGGAGAAGGCGGCACTGCGTACATTTCTGCAGTATCAATAAAGTTAATACCTTGGCTTAATGCGTATTCGATTTGTTGGTCAGCTTGTTGCTGAGTATTTTGCAGCCCCCAAGTCATGCTACCAAGACAGATTCGGGAAACGGGAATTTGACTACTTCCTAACTTTGAATATTCCATTGAATTCAGGATTCCTGTTGTTGGGTTCTCTGGTACTCGCATTATAGTTTTGAAAAGAGGGCGAGTGAGGAATGAAAACGAATATGAATTATTAGCACAAAATGGTAAGACAAGGTATGGCTTGAGGTACTTTAATGAGTCATTTCTCAGCGCTGTGAGCAGCAAGCATTAGTTGTGAAAATGGTATGCAAGAAGGGATTAGTGGAAAAGGTAATGTAACGACAGTTTTAGCGCATTCGAACGCCGAGTAATGAGTACTGCATTAGAAATAAAAAAGCTCTACCGGATAGTGAGTAGAGCGTTTTTATAGGGGTCTTAATGGTACTAGAGATCCATTCAGTTACTAGGCTGCGTTTGTATCGAACCCACCTTGGGTCTGCGCCTGCTTTAGAGCTTCCTGCCTTTGAACTTCTTTCTCAGTTAATACTGGCTGAAGTGTTTCCTCAGAGGCTTGAGGATAGAAAATGAAATATTTATTAATCGTCATAACTATATCTCCGTGTAACGTATGACAGATTCTGCATCAAGGATAAACTGTGATCATCATCCACTTTGTACTTTTTTTAGGCTGAGAGCGAAGGGCGTAGAATGCGTACAAAGCGACCGCTTATCATCCGTATGCAATATTGGAACTGACGAAACCCTCTGTTTTCAAGTATAGGAAGCCTCTCTAATTTCACACAATAATGATTTAGAGCAAATACATAGATGGTCAGGGGCGTAAGATGAAAAACCTCGCTACTGACTCTGCGTACGTATTATTTCTAATAACAAATTACTTATCAATGCGCCCTAACTATTAAGTCAGTAAATCAATTACTTAATCCATGGTGAGATGAATTATGGAAAAGCTTGTAGAACGTTTTCTGAATTACGTTACTTTCGATACGAAATCCGACCCTTCTAACCCACAGTGCCCAAGTTCAGCGGGTCAAATCACCTTTGCAGAAGTCTTAAAATCAGAATTGATCGCATTAGAGTTAGTTGATGTCTCTTTAGATCAAAATGGCTATTTGATGGCGAAACTGCCGTCGAACGTCGATTATCCAGTACCTGCGATTGGGTTTGTCGCGCACATGGATACCGCTCCTGACGCATCAGGTGCGAACGTGAAACCACAGATGATTAGAGATTACCAAGGCGGAACGATAGAATTAGGCACAAGTGGTGAGAGCTTAAACCCAAGCCAATACCCAGATCTTGATGCTCTTCATGGTCATGACCTTATTACAACCGATGGTACTACTCTGCTTGGTGCCGACAACAAAGCGGGTATCGCTGAAATCATCAGTGCTATCGCTTACCTCAAAGCAAATCCTGAAATTAAACACGGTGATATTTGCATTGGTTTCACGCCAGACGAAGAGATTGGCCGTGGTGCGGATTTATTTAATGTAGAAAAGTTTGGCGCCGAATGGGCGTACACTATTGATGGTGGACCTGTTGGTGAGCTGGAGTTTGAGAACTTCAATGCCACGAGTGCTGATGTTATCTGTCACGGTGTGAACGTTCACCCTGGTACTGCGAAAGGTAAAATGGTGAACTCGATGAACATCGCTGCGCAGTTCCAATTGATGATGCCATCACAAGAAACGCCAGAATGCACTGAAGGCTATGAAGGTTTCTACCACTTGAAGTCAGCGGTAATGGGTGTCGCTCGCTCTGAGCTTGGCTACATCATTCGCGACTTTGAGCGCGAAGGCGTAGAAGCGCGTAAGGCATTCATGCAACAAAAAGTGGATGAGCTAAATGAGCGTCTTGAGAAAGGCCGTGTTGAACTGGTTCTTACCGATAGCTATTTCAACATGAAAGAGATGGTTGAACCTCATCAGCACATTATTGAGTTGGCTAAGCAAGCGATGATCGAGTGCGATGTGGAGCCGATGATCAAACCGATCCGAGGTGGTACAGATGGTGCTCGCTTGTCATTCATGGGCTTACCATGCCCGAATATTTTTACTGGCGGTTACAACTTCCACGGTATTCACGAGTTCATTACCATTCAAGGCATGGAACAAGCGGTGAAAGTGATTGTTGAACTGTCACAACGCACAGCCGTTCACTACCAAAAATAGCGGCCTTTAGCGCGATATCTCTTTGTATTTTTGAGAGTATTCAATAATACTCTCTTTAAGCATAAGGGAGTACGCGATGAAAAAGTTAGTTTTACTTTGCACCCACTTAGCCGTGGGTGCTGTTGGTTTTGGGCTTGGTGTTTACGCATTACCCATCTTAATTGAGCCTGATTCTCCATCTTCGAGCTCAGTGCAAGCGATCAGCCAGCAGGCGATTTATACTGGTGAGTTCACTAAAGACCGCCAAGATAGCGATTTCTTGCACTGGGGCGAGGGGGTCGTGTCGGTCTCAGAAAGCGCGATTGCGTTTGAAGGCGAACTTGCTCCTGGACCGGACTACAAGGTCTATCTATCTCCTAAGTTCATTGAAACCGAGCAAGCCTTTAATGACAGTAAGAGCGAGTTACTCAGAGTCGGAGATGTCAAAACATTTGACCGGTTTATGGTTGAACTACCGGAAGGTACTGATCTTAATCGATTTAATACCGTTGTGATTTGGTGTGAAACTTTTGGCCAATTTATTACTTCTGCCAAGATAAAATGATAGCCTTACCTTAGCTGAAATATGTATGAAATTGAGCCCTCTAGAATTGAGCGCTTTTTCATAGCGCAGTTGCAGGCTGCTTTGTTGTTAAAGCTGCTAGTTGTTGTATCGCTAGCCATCGTAAGCTAAATGTTGTAATGCTAAGGATTAAGTAATGGAAAAAGTGTGGCAAGTAATAGATTTCCTACTCGCTCATAAGTTTATTTTTAGTGCGCTGATTATCAGTCTTATTTTAATCATCCGCCGAATCACCTTATCTCAAATTAGGGGTGACGTTGCTTTCCTTAGCGAAGACCAACGTAATTGGATGTCCCGTACTAAAAACGGCACCTTTGCGATTATTGTTATAACGCTTTTTCTTCTCTGGAAATCTGAAATCAGTGAGTTTGCTCTCTCAGTAACAGCAATTGCCGTTGCGATAGTGGTGGCGTCAAAAGAGATCATCTTGTGTTTCACCGGCTCTATTCAACGTGCTAGCTCACGCTCATTTAGAATTGGTGATTGGATTGAAGTGGGTAAAATCAGTGGTGAGGTGATTGAACACAACTTGATGGCGACTGTGATTCAAGAAATCGACTTGTATCATGGGCAATACCACTTCACTGGCAAGACCGCTACGCTGCCTAACAGCATGTTCTTTACTTATCCTGTAAAGAACCTCAACTTCATGAAGCGTTACGTTTACCATAGCTTTACGGTGACGGTGAAAGACTTCGTGAACCTGTACCCAATGGTGCCGGGTCTTATTGTCAAAATTGAAGAGCATTGTGAAGAGTTTATCGATGTTGCTCGTCGTTATAACGGCGTTATCGAAAAACACGCTGGTGTCGACCTTCCTGGCTCTGAGCCGCATATCCACATCACAAGCAGTTCAACCGGTGAGCAAGAAGTCCATTTTATGATTTTCTGTCCAACCGAGAAGGCGGTTCATCTAGAGCAAGAGATTCGTAAAGATTTCATGGAAGCATACGCTGAAGCATTTCCTGTCAGTGCTTAATCCTGCAGTCCGCTGAGCCCCAAACAAAAGAAAGCCGAGAGCGATAATATCGACTCTCGGCTTTTTTGTTCTAACTATCTGTTCGCTTAATCTAGGTCTGCCAGTGGCAACCAATCGACTTGCACGCCTGCTTGTTCAAACATATCTTGGCTCACTTTGATCTTGTCTCCCCAGCGAGAAAGAAAGTCTTCACTTTGCTCTGGGCAGTGAACCGCAGAAATACCGGTTTGGATGATTTTCGCTGCGCAGTTTGGGCAAGGGAAGTGAGTCACCCAGATTTCACAGCTGTCTAAATCACGCTTAGCAAACAAGATTGCGTTCTCTTCTGCGTGAAGCGTTTTTAGGTATTTCATCTCACGATCATCAGTGTCAGCACTATCCGATACGCCATGAGGGTAGCCATTAAAGCCAACTGAAACAATACGGTTGTGTTTGGTGATAACTGCACCAACTTGAGTGGACGGATCTTTACTCCAGGAACCGACTAATTCCGCCATTTGATAGAAACGTTTTGCCCATTTTGAAATCATTCGAATTACCTTAACAAGGAAGTATGAGTTTTTATTATTGAAACCATATTATGTTAGACAATATATACAGAGAGGGGAAGTAACAAACGTATATTTGATCATGAATTGTTGATGGTTTGTAAAGGGTTGATATATATCCAATTTCAATTTACAAGTTGAAACACTTTTGCGAGTTATAATTGATATTCCTCGGACATTTGAAGCAATTGTGTTACGTAACTTTTATGCTGTTCAATTTCTCATAAGTGACGGTATAACCATGCGTAAAAAGTTAATCCTTACGGCTCTTGCAAGCTCTCTTATTCTTGCTGGATGTGGGCAAGATGCCCAGAATGCCAAGCAAGCGCCATTACCTCTCGTAGCTGTACAGGATGTTAGCGTTATTTCTCATCAGCAAAGTAAGTCGTACATCGGCCGTATTGAAGCGGTTGAAGATACGGCAATTACTGCGCAGGTTTCTGGCTATCTTCAAAGCCGTCATTTCAATGAAGGGCAAATGGTCGAAAAAGGGCAGCTGCTTTATTCGATTGAGCCTTCATCATTTGAAGCTGAAGTCGCAAGTGCTAAAGCGGCCGTTGCTCAAGCTAACGCCAATCTTAAAAAGGCTGAACTAGATTTCAACCGTGGTAAGAACCTACTTCCTAAAGGCAGTATTTCTCAATCGGAATTCGATGCATTGACGGCAAACCTATTAGGTTCTCAAGCACAGCTTGAAGCTGGTCAAGCTCAGCTAAATGCCGCTAACGTTCAGCTTTCTCATACTAAGATTGTTGCGCCTTTCTCTGGACGTATTAGCGATACCAAAGTGAGCACGGGTGATCTGGTTTCTCCATCTTCTGGCGTATTAACGACTTTAGTTAGCTTAGACCCAATCCATGCATCGTTCAGTATCAGTGAGCGTGAGCGTATTGAGTTAGGTATGGACCGTATTGAAGGTGACGGCAGCAGCGATTCTGATCGTGTTGAGGTGCAAATCATGCTTGAAAATGGCGAAGCATTCGAACACCTAGGTCAGCTCGATTTCTTGGGCAACCGTATCAATCTAAACACTGGTACGATCGCGATGCGCGCGATTGCCGATAACCCAGACCAGCAACTTCTTCCTGGTCAGCACGTTCGTGTTGAGCTGCGTGAGAAGCAATCTATTGATGTTGTAACCATTCCTCGCCGCGCGGTTCAAACCGACCTTGAAGGCGACTTTGTTATGGTGCTAGTTGAAGGTGAAGCAGCTCCTGTCGCTGAGCGTAGAAACATTGAGATGGGTCGACAGGTTGAAGGGGGTGTGATTGTCCACTCTGGTCTAGAGAAAGACGATGCCGTTATTACTCAAGGCCTTCAGCGTGTTCGTAACGGTATGTCTGTTCGCATTCAACCTTCTGCGACTGAGCAAGCAGAGTAAGGGGCGGAGATATGTTAAGTCGTTTCTTTATTCAAAGGCCTAAGTTTGCCCTTGTTATATCCATAATATTGACGCTGGCAGGTGCGATCTCTCTCGCTATCTTGCCTGTGGCGGAATACCCAAAAATTAGCCCACCTTCGGTAAGTGTGTCTGCTTTTTACACAGGTGCAAGTGCAGAAGTAGTGGAACAGGCGATAGCCGACCCCATAGAAACGTCGGTGAACGGTGTTGAAGATATGATCTACATGTCTTCAAAGAGTGCTAACGATGGTTCATACAACCTTAACGTGACTTTTGATGTTGGTACTGACCCAGATATGGCTCAGGTCAACGTTCAGAACCGAGTTGCTCAAATCGAATCGAAGCTTCCACAAGAAGTTCGAATGGTGGGTGTCACTGTTAAAAAGCGTTCGCCAGACCTTTTGATGGTATTGAACTTCTATTCTCCAAATGGTGAGTACGACGATCAATTCCTGATCAACTACGTTAACCTAAACATTAAAGACCAACTGGCTCGTGTGAAGGGCATCAGTGAAGTTAACGTGCTAGGTGGTGGTGAATACGCGATGCGTGTCTGGTTAGATCCTGAGAAAATGGCTAACCTCAATATCACCACTTCTGACGTGAACCGTGCTTTGGCGGAACAGAACGTTCAAGTTGCTGCTGGTCGTATTGGTGCTGCACCTTATAACAACGCACAAGAAGTACAATTCAACTTGGTAACAAAAGGCCGACTGGAAACGGCGGATGAGTTTGAGAACGTTGTACTTCGTGCCACTCAAGATGGTTCAACGGTTTACTTAAAAGACATTGCACGTGTTGAGCTTGGTAAAAAGTTCTACGACGGTAATGGTAAATACCGTGGTCAAGATGCGTCGATCGTAACGCTGTCACTTCAGTCAGACGCTAACGCGTTGGAAAGTGGTAAAGCCGTAATGGCGATGCTCGACAACCTAAGCAAAAACTTTCCTGAAGGTGTTGCTTATGAAGCGAGTTACGACACGACAGTCTTCGTTGCTGAGTCGATCAAAGGGGTAGTAAAAACGCTGATCGAAGCTATTTTGCTTGTTATCGCAGTTACTTACCTGTTCTTGGGTAGTGCTCGTGCAACCTTGATTCCTGTTGTTGCGATTCCTGTATCTTTGATTGGTACATTTGCCATCATGCAGATGACGGGCTTTACCATCAACACGGTAACTCTGTTTGGTTTGATCTTGGCAATTGGTATCGTAGTAGATGATGCGATATTGGTTATCGAAAACGTCGACACCACCATGGCTAAAGACCCAACGATTTCACCGCGTAAAGCTACGCTGATCGCGATGAAAGAAGTGACGGGCCCAATTATTACTTCAACCTTGGTGCTACTCGCGGTATTCATTCCAGTTGCAATGCTTCCGGGTATTACTGGCATCATGTACCGTCAGTTCGCGCTGACTATCTGTATCGCGGTTGTTATCTCTTCGATCAACGCATTAACGCTGTCACCAGCACTGTGTTCATTGGTTCTTAAACAAGGTGGTGGTAACACTGCTCGTTGGTACCAAGCCTTTAACCGTGGCCTAGAATCCGTTACCAACAAATACGGTCAAGTGGCAGGTTTCTTAGTTAAGAAAGGCGTGCTGCTATTCACTTTCTTCATCGTGGCTTTGGCGGCTGTGACTTACTTTGCGAAGACAACGTCTACGGCGTTCGTACCTCAAGAAGATAAAGGTATTCTGCTGGTTAACGTTCAGCTTCCAGATGCGGCATCCTTGTCTCGTACTGAAGATGTAACCAAGCAATTACTAGAGATGGTTGAGCAAGAACCGGGTGTTGATGGTGTGACACTGGTTAACGGCTACGCATTCATGACGGGCGCTTCTGCGTCGAATGGTGCGTCGATGTTCATCAAGCTTCACGATTGGGACATGCGTAACGCACTGGATGGTCAACATTCAGCACAGGCTATCTCACAGCGTATTAATGGACGCGCTGCGACTGAACTGCCTCAGGCGATTGTATTTGCAATGGGACCGCCAGCGGTACCAGGTATGGGTGCAGCGTCTGGTTTTGAATTTGTCCTTGAAGACACTTTAGGCCGTAGCCGAACTGACCTAGCGATGGTGATGAATGACGTGATTACTGAGGCGACCAAGCAGCCTGAGATTTCACATACATTCAGTACTTTCCGCGCCAACGTACCTCACTACTATGTTGATATTGACCGTGAGAAAGCGCAGCAGCTAGGTATTCCGTTGTCGGAAATCTTCCAAACGCTACAAGGTAACCTTGGCTCGTTGTACGTGAACGACTTCACCATGTTTGGTAAGAACTTCCGTGTAACCATGCAAGCAGACAGTGACCACCGTAGCAGCATGGATGACCTACAACGATTCCACGTACGCTCTTCTGCTGGTGAGATGATCCCGCTAAGTACGCTTGTGACTTACGATCAGATCTTTGAACCCGATGTAGCATGGCGTTACAACATGTACCGCAGTGCAGTAATCCAAGGCCAGCCAGCACCGGGTTACTCAAGTGGTGATGCGATCGCGGCGATGGAACGTGTAGCGGCAGAAGTTCTGCCACAAGGTTACCAGTACGAATGGACTGGTATGGCTTACCAAGAAGTACTAGCAGGCAACCAAGCGATCTTCGCGTTCGCATTGGCACTGATCTTCATCTACTTGTTTATGGTGGCTCAATACGAGAGCTGGACAATACCTATTGCGATTATCTTAGTTGTACCCGTGGCAACCTTAGGTTCTTTCTTGGCATTGAACCTAACAGGCACACCGTTGAACCTTTACGCGCAGATTGGTTTGGTTCTCTTGATAGCCTTGGCCGCGAAGAACGCAATTTTGATTGTGGAATTCGCGAAAGTTGAGCGTGAAGAGAAAGATGTACCAATTGAAGATGCAGCCGTGAAGGGCGGTACATTGCGTTTCCGTGCTGTAAACATGACGTCTTGGTCGTTCATTTTAGGGATCTTCCCGCTTATCTTTGCGGCGGGTGCTGGTCACGTGAGCCAGAACTCTCTTGGTATTTCACTGATTGGTGGTCTGTTATGTGTATTACTAGCAGGTACGTTCCTAATCCCAGGCTTCTATGCATTTGTGCAGCGTAAACGTGAAAAAGCACACGGCGGTAATACTAAATTAGTGCCACTTGATGATGAGTAGAAGAGGTCACTCTTCATAAAGCGGATTCTTTGTAAAAACTTAATCCTTGTAAAAACTGAGGCTTAGCAGTGTGCTAAGCCTTTTTTATGCGTCAGAGTAATAAAAATGCTTTTTATATAATCAAATCTTTATTATGTGATAGAGCTAACACTCTATTTTGTGTTTTCTAATAAAATGATGTTTTATTGGTAAGCTGCTGTTTAATAATGAAATACAGGTGTTCAGCTAACGCTTGTATGCTCGAAACTATTTGCACAATAGTGTGAACTGTTTCAAAATTACGAAGTTATATTGAAATTTTTTGTGCATTGAGGTTCTTATGAAGGTCATTGATTTATTTAAACACCGAGGCGACAGCTTGTCATCGCAACACTCAGAGTTTATGCAATGGATGTCTCCAGCTCTTAGAGAGTACTGGGGCGACTTTCTGAACCGTACACAAAATAGTCACTTCTTTGCATGGGTTCGTGATCACCACAAACCTGCGGTAAACGAAGATGTGCCAGTAGAGCAACCAATCGTACTAAAGCCAGAAGCACAACTTGTGTTTGATGAGCTAAACGAGAAGATTGGTGAAGTTATTCATACTGGCGATTGGATCAATGTAAGCCAAGATCGCATCAACCAATTTGGTCTTGTGACTGAAGATATGCAGTGGATCCATACTGAGCCAGAGAAAGCAGAAACTGATTCTCCGTTCAAAACGACCATCGCACACGGTTTCTTAACTTTGTCTTTGCTTCCGCGTCTAACCGATAGCGTTGATCCTGACAAATCTCAATTCCCAACAGCGAAGATGGTTGTGAACATTGGCCTTAACCAGGTTCGTTTTCCATACCCTGTTAAATCGGGCAGCAACGTTCGTGCAAAAAGTACGTTAACTAAAGTAACGCCTATTAAGAAAGGCCTAGAGATTGAGCGCGAGATTCGTGTAGAAATCGAAGGTGTTCGTCGTCCTGGCGCTGTTATCGTTTCAGTGATTCAACTTCACTTCTAAGTGGTTTGAAAGTAAGCGATTTATAAAGATTCAAAAAAAAGAGAGAGCGTGATGCTCTCTCTTTTTGTTTTCATAAGATAAAACTTACTCACTTATTTGATGCGAGTGTAGCCGTATTCTTCAATCAGGTCTTGGCCTTGTTTGGATTTCACGAACTTGATGAAGTCTTTGCTCTCTTCAGAAACTGAATCCGTCTTGTGCAGCAACAAGAATGGGCGAGCCAGTTCATAGCTGTGGTTTGCGATGTTTTTAGATGTCGGCTCTACGCCTTCAAAAGTGATGGCCTTGATAGAGCGGTCGATTGAACCAACAGAGATAAAGCCGATAGCGTGTGGGTTGTGATTTACGATCGTTTTCACCATGCTGTTGCTGTTAACAACTAAGTTATTTGGGTTGATGTCAGACACTAAACGGTCGTTAATGATCTTTGTTAAACCAAGTAAGCTTTCGAAGCTGTAGCGTGAACCTGAAGACGCTTCACGTGTCACAACCGCGATAGGTTGATCGGCACCACCTACTTCTTTCCAATTGGTGATTTTACCTTTGTAGATATCAAACAGTTGCTCGCGAGAAACGTTACTCACGCTGTTTGAGCGGTTAGTTACAACAGCTAGACCATCAAAGGCAATAGGGAATACCTTGAGTTTGTCACTCTGTTCTTGGTCAGTTAAGTAGCGTGAGCTCATGCCGATATCAGCCACACCTTTATTAACCATGGTAATACCCGCTGTCGAGCCGATGCCCTGAACGGCAATGTAGTTATCAGGGTGAGTCTTGTTGTACTCCTCAGCTAATACGTCCATCACTCGAGAAACAGAAGTGGAGCCCGAAATATTGGTTTCTTGTGCAAAAGCAGCTTGAGAAGACAGGGCTAAGGATAAAAGAGAGGCAAGCGCGACTCGTAACATAAACAACTCCTAGTTAATAACATTTGTCGCATATGATAGGTCGGTTATATGACACTTTTGTGAAATTCCATACGCTCTTTGTATGGTGATTGAATGAGTCAATGAACGCGTAATTCAGCAATAACAGTGGTAAGTTTATTTACACAAAATCCGTTAATGGGAGCGTGATTGTGATTTTGTATGAGGACGTTCGCTAAAATGTTGGTTGAGTCCTAAGCTAATTAAAGGGATTCCTACTTAGAGAATGCCTATGAAGTTACAAGGAGTGTTATGTCCGTCATTCATATCGAACTTAATCGCCTTCTCGTTGGGGCTGAAAAGCTCTGTACTTCCCGTAATAGCAGTTTACCTGTCGAACTCGGTAAATCGTTATATGAAGAGTGTAAGGGCGGCGTGATGTTCTCACAGGCTCATTATCTGCTCGACTCATCTCATAGTGATTACACAAACGACATTGCCTGCGTGACGTTTGATGAGCATTCTGCTTGCTGGTTGGTTACTGTGCCATTAGAGAGTGATGAAACAACCGATATCATCGCTTGGGGGCCTTATCCGTACCTTCCTCAATCCAAAGACCTTGATGCTGTGTTGTCTGAAATAGAAAAAGACCCTAAATCGTATTTTTGGTCATAAAGGTCTGTTTTAATTCGCTGGTGGCGTGGCACTAGAGCTACGCCTTCTGTTCATTCTCAATCAAGCAAATAGTTTGCTCTAGGTGTCAGGTCGCGTCTTACACTTGTGGTTTCATGCTTTGTAATTGAGATTGTGCGATGAGAGAACGGAAATCTTTCGGTGTCTTCCCATGATACGTTTTAAAGGCTGTGCTGAAGTGCGCAGCGCTCTTAAAGCCAGACTCGTACGCGATTTGAGTAATGGATTTAGTCGACGTTCTAAGTTGCGTTGCGGCATGGGCAATACGTTTAATCTTTAATAAGTTTGAAAATGAAAGATCTTCAGCCGATAAACGGCGTTTCAGTGTGGCTGGCGACATTCCCATGTAGCTGGCTAGTGTGTCTAAAGAGATATTATTTTCAATATTCTGTTCAATGTAGTGAATGACTTTTTGCGTCACCGTTAACCTTGAAGCTCGTGCGATGATAACCAGCAGAGCAGGGTATTGTTCGACCATCAGTGAAAGTAAACCTAACCCTAATTGAGTGAGTGCGTAGTCATTTTTAGCTGAAGAATGAGCTAAAGACATGATGAGATCTTTCAGCTCGCAGATCTCAGTATCGGTTTGGTTGAATTTGATGTACAGGTTGGGGACTCGAGTGGATTCTAGGTCGCTGAATTGGTTGATGAACTTCTGGAAAATATCTAAATCAAAATCTAAGCAGGTTGCGCTGAATTCGCCGTTTTCTGTATCTACTGTGATGTCTTTGATTTGGCCTGAGTTATAAAGTGTGAAATCGCCTGCCTGCAATGAGGCTTCGGTGCCATCGGGGAGCACGAAAGAGATACTGCCTTTTGAAACGATGAAAATACCATTTTTAGAGGCGGGGTACCGTTCTCGTTTCCTGGGGATGAAGTTTCTGAATTGAGTAACTGTTATTGATGACATAATGTGCTTCTTTGACGTTGTAAACGAGTTGCTTATTAATTTTAGTATTGTTTAAGCATGAGACATTTACAAAAAAGGCGCTAATAATTAGCGCCTTTAGAAGTGAACCTTTGAAGCTTATGACCTTGAAAGCTTTGACCTTGAAAGGCCTATCCTTTACAGCTATTAAGCTTCGGTTTCATTTGTTGTTTCAGGCTCGCTAGGCAAGTCCGCAAATACTTGAGTAGGTTTTGCTACTAAGTTACGGCTTTCCTGATTAACTTCAGAGAGAACTACTTCTAAAACGTCTCCCAGTTTGTATACCATTTCTTTATCGATAGATACAGTACCCATATCACTGTTGCACTCGATTCTTTCTTTATTATCAATAATGAGAGAACCAGGGATAAATGCAGCGGCACCATTCTCTAGCAAGCGAACACGCATACCAGCACGGTTAATGTCGAAGATCTCTGCTTGGAAGCGTGTTTCTTCTGCTGGTGCGTTAGCTAGCGTGCGAGCATACAACCAATCACCAACATTACGCTCAGCCATACCGTGATGGCGGCGGTGTAGTGCAAGTTCATCACCGATCGTTTCATCTGGTGTTTGAATTGGCGCTTTACCAAGGATATGTGCTTTCAGCATACGGTGGTTAATCATGTCGCCGTATTTACGAATTGGAGAAGTCCAAGTCGCGTAAATGTCTAAACCCATCGCGTAGTGTGGTGCAGGTTCGTTGCTGATTTCACTGTACGCTTGGAACTTGCGGATACGGTTATCGTAGTAGTTATTATCTAAAGAGCCTAACCAGCGGCGAAGTGCAGCAAAGCCTTCAAGAGAAATAATTTGCTCTTCTGTGAACGGTGTTTCTGCTTGTGGATTAACCAGTTCAAGAACGTCTGCAACTTTCTCGGCTTTGAAGCCAGAGTGGCAGTTAAACACACCTTGGTTGAAGCTTTCCTTTAATACTCGACCTGCACAGATGTTTGCGCTGATCATCGACTCTTCAACCAACTTGTTCGCACTACGACGCATGTCTGCGTGAATAGCAACAACATCGTTATCTTCGCTAAGTTCAAAGCGGTAGTCAGGGCGATCTGGGAATACCACTGCGTTTGCTGAGCGCCATGCTGAACGTGCTTGTGCAAATTCGTGTAGGTCAGAAACAATCGCTGCGATTTTTTCAGATGGTTGCCACTTCTCTGATGCACCGGTTTCTAGCCAGTCTGATACGTTGTCGTACGCCAGACGAGCGTGAGATTTAATGTTCGCCGCGAAGAAGTTGATGTCATCGCCAATAACGCCATCTTTAGACACGGTTACTGTGCAGCATAGGGCAGGGCGAATTTCGTTCTCGATAAGCGAACATAGGTTGTCTGCAAGGTCACGAGGTAACATTGGGATGTTACGACCAGGCAGGTAAATCGTGAAGCCGCGTTCGCGCGCCACTTTGTCCATTGCGTCATCAGGAGAGATGTAAGCGGTAGGATCAGCAATCGCGATAGTCAGTTCAAAATCACCGTTCTCTTTCTTCTTAGCGTAAAGTGCATCGTCCATATCTTTTGTGCTTTCGCCATCGATAGTCACAAAAGGAACATGGGTCATGTCTACACGTTCAAGATCGGCATCGTCATTGATTTGCCAATTATCGATACCTTCAGGTTCACTATTTGGTAAGTCATTCTGTGCAAGTGTTACCCACCAAGGTGCGATCTTGTCGTCAGCGTCAGTGATCTTTTCTGAAATTTGAGCTAAGAAGCCGTTGTCACCTTTCAATGGGTGCTGAATGATATGAGCAACAACCCAGTCGCCTTCTTTAAGCGTTTCTGGGTTTAGGCCTTTCTTTGCTTTCGCTTTTAATTGCAGCTTTTTAAGCTGAGGGTGGTCAGGTACAACGTTTAAGCGGCCTTTGAAAAGCTTAACTCGTGCAATAAAGCGAGTAAGACCTTGTTCAACCAATTCTTCTGGCTCTGCAACTTCACGCTCTTTCTCGGTGCGAATGATGGCAATCACTTTGTCACCGTGCACACATTTCTTCATGTATGGAGGCGGAATGAAGTAGCTTGTTTTGCTGTCGACTTCTAGAAAACCAAACCCTTTTTCAGTGGCTTTGATTGTGCCTTCCTTTTTTGGGAGGGTTTCTTGGATTTGTTGCTTAAGCTGAGCGAGTAGAGGGTTATCTTGAAACATCTTACTTTTATCTTACGAGAACAATTGAGCACACTATAATCATTGCGGGGCCTGATTACTACTTAAAGCCGAAGGGAGAGCAAATAAATTACCTTCTTATTTACTATGTTCAATTCAATTGATGTAAACGGCTATGACGAGATATTCATCAAGTTTTGACGATATGATAGCCAGCATTGAAAGAAAACCGAAAAATATGTGATGTAATTCAATTTTTTCTGGCTTTTTTTATGCATTTAAGGAATAATCCGCCTCCCTTAGACGTCCCTAATGGCTTGAAGTGTTTTATTACTGCTTCGTAACTCTGAATGGAATCAGTATCTGATTGGATCAGTATTGGAAATGGTAGAGCTCCCGGGACCTTTTGTTTACTTATATATAGTGGGATCCCAATGTCCGAATCTGTAATTCAATTTAATGAATTAGCCCTAAACGAAAACATTCTTTCAGCTCTTGATAGCATGGGTTTCGTTTCTCCGACTCCAATCCAAGCAGCAGCTATTCCTCTTCTTCTTGAAGGCCGTGACGCACTAGGTAAAGCACAGACTGGTACTGGTAAAACAGCAGCATTCTCTCTGCCTTTACTAAACAAAATCAACCTAAACCAACACAAACCACAAGCAATCATCATGGCTCCTACTCGCGAGCTAGCGATCCAAGTTGCTGCGGAAATCAAAAACCTAGGCCGTGACATCAAAGGTCTTAAAGTTATTGAAATCTACGGTGGTGCTTCAATCGTTGACCAAATGCGCGCTCTAAGCCGTGGTGCTCACATTGTTGTTGGTACTCCAGGTCGTGTTAAAGACTTACTAACTCGTGACCGTCTACACCTAGATGAAGCACACACATTTGTTCTTGATGAAGCAGATGAAATGCTAAAAATGGGTTTCGTAGATGACGTTACTTGGATCCTTGAGCAAGCTCCAGAATCTGCACAACGTGTACTTTTCTCTGCAACTATGCCTCCAATGGTTAAGACTATTGTTGACCGTTACCTACGTAACCCGGCTAAAGTTGACGTTGCTGGTACTAACCACACAGTTGATAAAGTAGCGCAGAACTTCTGGGTTGTTAAAGGCGTAGAAAAAGACGAAGCAATGTCTCGTCTTCTTGAAACTGAAGAAACTGACGCGTCAATCGTATTCGTACGTACTCGTCAAGACACTGAGCGTCTAGCTGATTGGCTATCTGCACGTGGCTTTAAAGCTGCTGCACTGCACGGTGATATTCCTCAGTCTCTACGTGAGCGCACTGTTGATCACATCAAACAAGGTGTTATCGATATCCTAGTTGCAACTGACGTTGTAGCTCGTGGTCTTGATGTTCCACGTATCACTCACGTATTCAACTACGACATCCCATTCGATGTTGAATCTTACATCCACCGTATTGGTCGTACTGGCCGTGCTGGACGTAAAGGTAAAGCGATCCTTCTAGTTCGCACAAACCAAATTCGTATGCTTCGAACAATCGAACGCGTAACTAAGTCTACAATGGAAGAAATCCAACTTCCTCTACGTGACCAAGTTGCTGCTGCACGTGTTGCTAAGCTTGGCGCTGAGCTTGAAACAGAGAAAGAAAGCAAAGCTCTAGAAAACTTCGCAGGTCTTATTACTACTCTGCAAGAGTCTCTAGACGTAGATGCTGCAACTCTAGCTGCAATGCTTCTTAAGCGTCAGCAAGGTAAGAGCCCACTGTTCTACATTGGTGAAGACCCAATGATCGCAGCTATCGAGCGCGACAAGAACCGTCGTAAAGAGCGTCGTGAAAACCGTGATAACGGTGGCCGTGACTTCAATACTCAAGACTGGGATACTTACCAACTACAAGTTGGCCGTGAGCAAGGTGTTCAGGTAAAAGATATCGTTGGCGCACTAGCAAACGAACTTGGCCTAACTAAAGGTTCTATCGGTGCTATCAAACTTGACCAAGGTTCAACTTACGTTCAACTGCCAAAAGCAATGAACTCTGAAACTGCTGGTAAACTGAGCAAGCTACGCATCCGTCAAAAAGAAGCTGGCGCTGTTGTTGTAGACTTCAACGATTTCCGTGAACCACGTCGTGGTAACGGTGGCCGTGGCGGTCGTGATGGTGGTCGTGGTGGTTACCGCGGAAACCGTGATGGCAACCGCGATGGTAATCGTGAAGGCGGTCGCGGTGGATACCGTGGCAACCGTGACGGAAACCGCGATGGCAACCGTGAAGGCGGCCGTGATGGCGAGCGTCGTTTCGACCGTAACCGTGGTGGCGATCACCGTGGCAACTACCGTGGCGAACGTGGCCATGGCAACGGCGGTAACCGTGGTCGTCGTCCAGAGCGCAACGAAGGTTAATCAACCTTCAGCTTAGACGCTCTAGTCTAGACATTGAATTTAAAAGCCGAGCATGATGCTCGGCTTTTTTGTGCCTACTCGTATCTCTTTCCGACCGTATCGCTTGCAGTTAAACCCCCATCTCACGCCAAAATTGATATCCCTTTAGGCCAACATTAAAAGTGAACGACCCCGATTCTTTACGAAGGGGGCAAAGCACTCTCTTTAGCGCCGTGAACGTACCTGTATCGGATTGTAAGGCTATACTTAAATGACGTGCTACAAGCTAAGGGCCAAACGAGTGAAAGCTGTTTAAATTGCCGGGAGATGGTTTATTAGGACGAAGGCTGAGGTCATGTTTAGTGGAGGCAGGTATCGTAACTTCGCTGGTTCAACTCAAGACCGGTGACGTTTTGAACAATTATCCAAATTGACTAAATCTAGATAAAAATAATATTAGCAGTCGTTTGCGTCACTTGTTTATTCACTTTCTTATTCAACTATTTTTTAATTTTGCTCTCGAAATAAATAAATTAATGACTAAGATCAACTTAATTGTGTTCATTTGGTGATTTTTTCAAAACAAAAGTTGAAAGATTCAAAAATTATTGAATAATGGGCTTAACTAAAATTGAAGTAAACACTTCATCTAATTCGTACTGAAACAGGATCCATATCCAATGTCTAATTCGTTTGTTCTGGTTATTAACTCGGGTAGTTCATCCCTTAAATTTGCTGTCATTGATTCTGTTTCTGGTGAAGCAGTGTTGAGTGGCTTAGGGGAGTGTTTTGGTCTTGAAGATGCTCGTATGAGCTGGAAATACCAAGGCGAGAAAACTGAAATTGCTATTCAGGGTGAAGGTAGCCACCACAAGATTGCTATTGGCAAATTGGTAGGCCTGATGGAAGACCTTGGTTTCACAGCTGACATCGTTGCTATCGGTCACCGTATCGTTCACGGTGGTGAGAAGTTCACGCAAACTGTTCGTATTACTGAAGAAGTAACGAACGAGATTGAAAGCCTATCTGATCTTGCTCCACTTCATAACCCAGCAGGTGCTATCGGCATCCGTGCTGCGATTGAAGCTTTCCCTTCTCTACCTCAGTTCGCTGTATTCGATACGGCTTTCCACCAAACAATGCCACAACGCGCATTTACTGGTGCAATCGCTAAAGAGCTATACACAGACTTCGGTGTACGTCGTTACGGCTTCCACGGTACTAGCCACTACTTCGTAAGCCGTGAAGCTGCGAAGATGCTAAACAAGCCTGTTGAAGAATCTAGCTTCATCTCTGTTCATCTAGGTAACGGCGCATCAGTATGTGCTATCAAAGACGGTAACAGTGTTGACACATCAATGGGCTTCACACCGCTTTCAGGCCTTATGATGGGTACTCGTTGTGGTGACTTAGACCCAGGTATCATCGAATACCTTCTTAAGAAAGGTTGGTCACAAGAGCAAGTCTTCAACTCTCTGAACAAGGAGTCTGGCTTCCTAGGTGTGTCTGGTCTTACGAGCGATGCTCGTGGCATTTTAGAAGCTATGGAAGAGGGCCATGAAGGCGCTAAGCTGGCTTTCGAAGTATTCACATACCGTGTAGCTAAATACGTTGCTTCTTACCTTGCAACACTAGACTCTCTAGACGGCATCATCTTTACTGGGGGTATCGGCGAGAACTCTCTACCAATCCGTCGTGAGATCCTGAAAAACCTTAAGATCCTAGGTTTTGTTGAAGATGTTGCTGGCAACGAATCTGCTCGCTTTGGTGCTGACGGCATCATCGCTAAGTCTGAGATGCTAGACGCAGTAGCGATGGTTATCCCAACCAACGAAGAGTTCGTGATTGCTCAGCAGTCGGTGGAACTTCTGTAATTTAGCTTAAAATTAAATACTGAAAAGCGAGCCCAAGTGGCTCGCTTTTTCAGTAATGATTACTAAGCATATTATCGAGTACTCATGTTCTGATATTTTCTTAGCCATTCTTTATTCTTATTTTTCACACTGTTTATTAAATGAAAACTTTTCGAGTAACGGCATTGCGCGCCCTATTTTAATTTCTGCACCACAATAGTATTCACTATGTTGAGTTTTCAAAGTGTCCAAATCTGAGTAATACATAAAGCTTGGATAAACGGGGGCGAGAGTCGCTAGCATTAAGATAAAAATGGAGACTTTACTTGAGAGGTCTTTGTTTGCATTCCCCGTCAGTAGATTTATTGGATTTTAATTAATATTAGTCGATTTTTATTTTGTGATTAGTCGGTTTGTTTATAGAGATTTTTATCTTCCAATAATAACTGATTGAATCGCTTTTTTTAACTTAACTTTGATTTTTCAATGTATTTTTCGATTTTTTTCTTTGATTTTAATATAACATAACCAAAAGTAGGGAATGTATATGTGAAAAAAAATCTCATATCTTCGATATATTTTTCTGACGCATTGTTTGTAACTTTTGCTGAGTTTAAAATTAATTCTACATATGGTATAAATTTGTGTGAAAATATAAATATGTAAAGCATGGCAAGGAAAGTACTGACAGGATAAATAGCCTTGTTTAAAAATATATAAAAATTAAAAGTCGTTGGCGAGTGATAGATGTTTTTTTTTATTTTCCTTGAGCTTGTAAACATAAAAATTGATAGAAAGCTAACGCACGCGTCAAAAATCACCAATAAGGACAGTATTGAGATGAAAAAAGTCCACCACTCTAGAGTTAAAAAAAACATTGCTAAATCATTACTTGCTAATGTGCTGGAAGTTATTACGGATTTGAAATCATCGAACCATAGTCTTAATGATTCCCAAAGGTACCTAAAGAACGCACCAAAGGTTATTATTAATGCTATTTTTATTAGCTTAGTTGCAATAATCATCATGAAGATACCGTTTAGAAAGGAGCGGCTCGCGCTCCTTTTTATAGTTTAGTTAAGAATCTGAATCTGAATCTGAATCTGAATCTGAGACCTTTGTCGGCCCAGCTTCTGATTGTGAGTCATTGAGTGCCCCTTGAGTACTATCACCAGGGCTGCTATTTAACCCATTTTCCTTCGAATCATCTTTAGGCGTTCTTGTACTCATTAATGAATTAGCCAACGTAGTTACTGAGGTAGCTGCGGAAATATCTTTTAGAGTATTAAAAGGAACTTCGTTATCAGAAAGACCTTGACTAACATGTTTTTTCAGGTTGTTTGGTAGGTTTTTGTTCACTGGATGTCGACCATAGGGGTTCAACACTTGTTTTTCTGCTACCATTAAATTTTTACTAGCGAAGTTGCCGGCAACTGCATTTATGCAGGCCTGTGTATATTTTGCGTCATAGTTATCTTTCATTTTTGTTGATACAAACTCCTGTACCATAGCTCCTCCACAACTAATCATATTATTAGCTACAGGGTTTTTGGCTATCCCAACCCCGCCAGTCAATGCTCCAAATGCTCCCCAAGCCGCACCTTCCAACGCTTTTTCTTGCAGCGTGTCTAGTGACCAGTCACGACTAGTTAACATATGACCTGCAGTATTAGCAAAGGCTCCGACGGCTCCCCCAATAATTACAGCTCCTACTATTTGAGGAAACTCCCCCGTAGGATCGCTATACCTCAGCGGATTGCCTCGCCCATAGGCATAAGGTGACCAGCGTTGAGGATCTGTGAATCGAGCCTCTCTTGCAAACACAGGATCGGGGGTGATGAATTGCCCGTAGCTGTGGTTCATATAGCGTTGCGAGAAATAACCAAGTCCAGATTCTTTGTCTTGCTCTTTATCGGTAAAACGATAAACCGTTTTATCCGATTGACCAAATTGCGCTTCCACATCACCAAATGGTTCGTAATTGAACGCATTGATGACTTGAGCAGAATTGTCCACAGTCAGTTCTGTTGAGCCAAGGTGCTGTTTAATATAATAAACTTCTGGAGTGAAGGTGTCATCACTTTTGCTTGTCTTGGCTACACGGTGGCTGCCTAAACGAGCAAACTTGATCAGCTGACCTTCACGAATCTCAGCATCATCACTGATATACCAAGTTGTTGTGACCTTTCCTTTTCTGTCCTTAACGACTTTGAGGCGTCGTTTATTGTTGTGGTCATAGGCGTACTTTGCTTGGTTTTTCGGGTTATCGACTTGCTTCAAGCGGTTCGCATGATCCCACTGGAATTGTTGATTCCCTGAGCGTAGCTGGTTGCCTACCGCATCATAACTGATACCTACGTCAGCATGGGTGAGCGCTTGTGGTCCTGCTGTATCGGTTGTGCGTAACCCTTGTCGGTTGTAGCGTTTATCTTCTCCAGTGCCTGTGTTTCCGCCGTAGCGTAAGGTTAAGTTGTTGTCACCTAGGATTGGATCGTTGGTGTTTTTAGCAATAAGGTTACCAATTGGATCAAAACGGTATTGAGTGAGCTTTAACTTATTTTGTTCGAGTGCAATTCGATACCAATCGTCGTAGTCATAAAAACGCGTTTGGTCGAGCTCAGAATATTGATTCTCGATCCCTAGTTCTTTGGCAATGGTCTTTTTATCTTGCTCTGTTCGTTGGTCGGTAATGCCGAGTAAGTTCGATACCTCATCATATTGATAATTGAGTGACTGAAGACGTGTTCTGTCCGAATGACGAGTGGTTTCTCGGCTCTTAAGTCGGTTCAGCGCATCATATTCATAGTCACTTTGCATGCCATTACCATATTGAACATGGCTCAATTGCGCAGAGGCACTATACGAAATGTTGTTGATAATGTTACCCATCGCCAATAATTCACCGCCTTGACCGTATTGGTAGTCAAGATGGGTACTGTCTGGGTAAGTCAGTTGTGTTAATTTACCGGCGCTATTAAACGCTCGCTTAGTTGTATAAATATCCGATTGTTGACCAAAGGCTTTGATTTGACGTTTTTCAACAGTACGATGACCGTTTTGATCGTAACCAAACCAGCTGCTTCCTGCTTCATCGATAACTTGTGCAAGTCGGCCTTTCAAATGATGGAGCTGTTTATCTAGATTACTATCATATTGGTACCGCTTAGAGATACGGCCCTTGGTTGGATCGAGAATCAGCGAATGGAAACCTGTTGCTGGGATAGCCGTTTGGTCTTGATAGAAACGCTCTTCAATTTGTCGGCTAAGGCCATCATAAAGGTAAGTGTGTGCCATGCCTCGTGAATCTATGGTACCAACTAGATTACTCGCAGCATCATAGCTAAACCAAGCTTGTCCACGGTTTGGGTCATCTCGATACGTTTGACGACTTAAACCGTCGTAAAGCATAGTTCGGGTATTGCCAAATGCATCGGTTAAGCGAGTGAAATTGTCGAGCGCGTCATATTCATATCGAGTGGTCCAATCTTGCAGAGTGCTTTGCTCACCATTGACATCCACACCAACGTATTCTTTTACCTCTCGTAATTGACCTAGGCCATCAAATATTAACCATTTACCGGCTCCGCTGTGTTGGCCTCCGATAACCGTTTGTGCGGTATCTTGTACCCATGACTTAAGAGGCAAGTACTCGTTGTAGGTAAACGTTTCACCTTGCGAGACAGTGGCTGGTAGGTATTTACTGATTGTACGGTTGGTCGCGTCGTATTTGTTTCGAATGACTTGTGACCCCATCCCAGAATGAAAAGCCATACTCGCCGAAAAATAGGGCATGCTTTCAGTGGCCAGTAGTCCACGGCTATCGAAATTATTCTTCAAACTGACGCGTGGACCTTGCTCCGTTTGGCTTACGTTCATTAGATTGCGCCCGCCACCATCATAATATTGGCGGCGCTCAATATGGCGGCCATCTTTTTCAAGACGTTGTAAACTGCGGATCCAGTTAACCATGACGCCATCAAAATTTTGCTGGTAATGATATTCAAACGATTGTGTGGGCGCACTAGTGCTGTCGCCCGGCGCAATGATATCAGTGACTCGGCCAAGGCCGTCATACTGTATGTGAGTTTGTTGTTGGTTAAAATCCTCAAATAGAGTCATTACGCCCAATGAAGAATCGTAACTCGCACTGGCAACCAGGCTCTGGCCACCTAAGTGAAGTTTCTCTTTGGTTGGATATATTCCCTCTTGGTAAGTTACGCTAATCCTATGCCCAGGCTGCTCGCCATAAAGAGGGCCAAAGAACTCTGTCGCGTTGCCGTAAGAGTCGTAATGTGAACGTTGACTAAAAATAGTTTGGTTGTTCTTACTTGGTGAAATCCATTTTTTAGTCGCGGTTAGGTTACCGGTTGACACGGTGCCTAAGTTGCCACCACTAAAGCTTTCATCGTCATAAAACCATTGAGTTTTCGCAACCAGTTTACCCTGTGCATTGGTGATGGTTTTTTCAATGGGAAGGTGTAATTGCCAGTTAGCCAATGACGTTGCATTCTCGGCACTGTAGCGCCAACGGGTTTCACGCTGATCTTCAAAGCGATCGTCAAGGCGGCCATGTTCGCGTTTAAGGACTAAGTTACCAAAATCATCGTAATCGTAATCCCATGCCAGCGTGATAGGGTTTCCACGGCCTTGTTCTATCAGCTTTTTTTCTTGATGCGTTTTGCTTGCAAATGACACGAATCTATCGTCATCAACACTGTCAAATAAACGCTTTGATGACCACTGATATGTTTCTTGCCAAAAAAGACGTCCTTCCGCATCTTTTTTTTCTATTTTCGATATCTTTCCGCGCAATGATTCGTCATTAAGACCTAATAAAAAAGTGTAGTGAGTTTGACTTTCCGGTGCTGATTGGGAGGCGAAATCGCGTTGTGTTGCTTCGCTAAATCCAACAAACTTACGCTCTTTTGCAAAGTAAAATCCGTCACGGTATTGATAACTTTTTATCGATGCTTGGCCTGGGCGACTGGCGTCTTCCGTGGTGACTGATTTCACGACTTGCATAGCCATAGGCAGGGTATGTTGCCATGGTGTGTTTTGTTTTTCATCACGCAACATCTCAGAAGCCACGGTCGCATATTGAATGCTTGACGTTTGTCCTATGCCGTTATCGACGGAGAGCAATTGGTTGGGTAAATCACCCGGAATAATGGATAAATAGGTAAACGACTTTTCATGCTTGCCAGAACGAAACCACACGATGTCGACAACGCCATTGCCATCAATATCGGCCAATTTGGTTTTAGAAGGGGCGAATTTATCGGGGTGTGTGAACGTGAGCGGTTGACCGAAGACTAATGTTCCTTGAGGTCCTGATTGGCCTTTACTTGGCCACACAGTAACGTTGAACCCATTAAAGTAAACAAGATCAGCGAGGCCATCATGGTTTAAATCGGCAAACTGAACTTTATCTGTATTGTGAATACTTTTCGCAGTCTCGCGAATATTATTGACATGAATGGCTTCTGAATAACCGCCAGTGCCTTTACCTGCGAAAAAGTACATCGACTTTTGATCCATGTGAACTAAGTCGTTGAGTCCATCACCGTTCATATCGGCCATATGAGAGGTCGACTTTGCCAGTGGAACCCCAACACTGAGTTCGGGCATTGGCATGCTGATCGGCGTGTCCCAACCGTTCCCGTTGTTTATCGCAACAGTATGGTCAAAAACGCCATTTCTTGAATGACTGTTGGTGACAAAGACATCGGCTAATCTGTCATGGTTGATATCGATTAATCGAGCATTAGGGCTATTAATCGACAGTGTTTGGTTGCCTAAATTGCCCTGCGGTTGCCAATTGTAGTTTTCATCTAACCCATAAACATAGCTGTTGCGACGGATCGCATTCAGCATATTGATTTTGCCGTCACCGTTTAAGTCACCCCATTTGACATATTGGCTGGAGAGTTTATTTCGCGAGGGGGTGCTCATCTTCACCATTTTAGAGAATTGAACTTCCCCCTGTGGGTTTTTGCCTTGATTAAGTGCATAACGGTGCGGTGAGAAGCCGGTGTTGATCACATCGGGTAAACCATCTGCATTGATATCAATAAAATCAACATCTGGACTCTTTAAAGGAAATAACTTTGCAGAAGGGACGTAATGCGACGCCGCAAGCGTTGGGTCAAAGTGGGTATACTTGAAGCGGGCCGGGGGGGCGCCATCTTGTCCGTTGGCCGCGACTTTGGAAACTTGTGATAGGCGAGACAGACTCTGCCAATCTGACGTTGCCTCATAGTCAAATTGGTAAGACATGACCGGGGTTTGCTGATTAAAAGTGTCTATCTTTTTTAAGCGAAGGGCTTTGGTCAATTCAAAGGTTGGTAAGTAAGAAACAATGGGATCCGGCCTTGACTCATAAGATAACTCAACCACACTCGCGCCGTCATTGTAGTCAATTTGCGTTAAGTATACCGCTTGGCTGCTATCAAGGGAGTCATAGTGATAGTTGATTTGGTTACCATGAGAATCGGTCATGCTCTCGATAAACCACTGAAAAACTTTGTGCCCACTTTTGTCCTGGTGCTGTGCGTTACTGCTCTGCCCTAATACCCAGACACCACCATTAGCTAAAGTCATTCGCCAGCCGTTGGTCAGCTTTTGGTATTTTACAAATTGCCCTTCAATTTTAGCTCGATATTCATTGTTACCGATGTGAACCAGCTCTTGCCCTTGGTGATTCACATAAACATCGGGGTGGCTGTCGTCGTAATTGGGCAGGCCATTAACGGTTTGTCGCTGTATATAAGGTATGCTCAAACGTCGCCCAATGCCGACTAAACCATTGCCATAACCACTGTCGTAAGTAATCGACAACTCAGGTGTCATCTGGTTACGGCCTGTTGGTAAGCTAAAATTCAGTTGGTCTTGGCTGGTCCCCGTGTTTAATTGGGTATTAAACCCTTCCCCAAGCCCTTGTATCGTTCCAGGTCCTGTCGGTAAAGAAATCACGGTTGGCGACACCGCACTCGGCTCATTGGCGAGGGCAGCGGTTGTTAAACCACCCAGCAGCACTCCTATTGAATAGGCTAACGTTTTCATTTGTATCTCTTGGTTTTATAAATATTGGCGAAATATAAACACTGCAAATGAATTATGCAACTAGATGCGTTTTGAGTGTGATTTACATACGGCAAAATGGTGTTGTTGAAAATGGCTCGGCTAAACGGGGGAGTTTTAGCTACGTAAGGACGGAGTGAATTTCCGTGATTTTTCATGTGTATTGCTGCTGATGAATCCTATTCACGCCACTTAATTTTCTACAGAAATTTATAAAACCGTAATGACGGTGTTTTTATTATGATGTAGCATGTTCTTTTGATATGCAACTTGTTTGTTTTATGTGTTTTGTCAATAGGTGGTTGTTTTTTTGAAAAGGTCGGGGCGTTATTGGTGAGTATAAAGTTTTATACGGTAAGCACTTATCACGATTTATATTCCATATCTGAAACCATTTAATAAACAAACCAACCAAGTATGAATTTATATGGGGGAAAGTTAGTCTAAAATAGTTCGGGATAAATCGTAACAGTCTATTTATATAATCAAAAATCAAAAGAAGAAAATAATGAAATATACTAAACGCAGTTTGGTAGGGCTTTTTACGCTCTTAATAATGCAGTCGGGTGTGGCCCAGGTTGCCAATAATGCGCCTTATCCCTTTGGTGAGGAGTTTGTTTACAATACTTGCCCTTCAGGCTTTGACAAACAAGGACTAAGTTGTACAAAAAAAACCACAAAACCAATTTTGGTTAAATGTGATAGTGGTTATAACCTGAGTTCCAACAAGCAAAGCTGTACGAAAAGCCTTTCTCAAAGTGTAACGTACTCTTGTCCATCCGGGTTTCAGATGCAAGGAGGACTCTGTAATAGAACGTTAGTCGAGAGGCATTATTCCCCCTCTAAAACAGCGCCTTATGCAGGTAGATACTATCCAAATTCTTCACTTATTTTCCTTACAAGCGCTCGTGGTATGGGCAGGGTTTACTGGAAGGGAACCAAGATTTTTGAAGGGAATGCGCCTCTTCCTTACAAGCATTCGGATGGGTGGACTTACGATCGTGGGAGTCTGAAATCAAGTGGTGGTAATCACGGTGGGTGGCGAACTGAGTTTGAAGCGGTACGCACACGAGTTGATAGTAAAGCTCGGACAAGTCATTGCCCTAGTGGGTACAGAAAAGTTGGCAGTGCATGTCATAAAACCTTGACTAAGCCCGTCGTGAAGTATTGTTCTGAGGGACATCTAAATAGCAATCATTGTTCCGTTACTTTATCTCAATTAGCTTCAAGACGTTCACCTGTCGAAGAAACAATGGCAACCTTGTATCCGCGTTATTCTGATGATGC